>JBHHVK010000136.1:0-5828 GCA_046754205.1 Thermodesulfobacteriota bacterium | reverse complement strand
GCCGGGTGCATCGGCTCCTCGGTTATGACGTCGAACTTCTTGTCCGTAACGGCCAGGAAGCTCCGGCCGTCGTCGATGTTTATGCGCGCCCTGGGGTTGTTGAGGACGTCCATGTTCTCGCGCTTGAAGTGGATGGCGCCCCTTACGACCGTAGAGGCTATCTCCACGTTGTCGACCATGTTCACGGGGAACTGGCTCAGGGTGCCGAAGGTGGTCCCCGAGCCGAAGCATATTACGAGTATGTCCCTGGGGTCGGGGTGGAGGACCATGGGCAATACGCCCTGGAACCTGTTTATCTGGAGCCCCTCGTAATAGGCCGCCGTGGCGCGGTTGCCGTTCACCCAGAGGCGCTTGTTGCTCGATATGTAGGAGTAGCCCGGGCGCTCGGCTATCATCACTGTGGCGGTTGCGCCCTCTTTGTAATATACGATATCCTCGCCATTGGCGAGAAAGCTCCTGTGGAGCGAGAGCGGCATGTTCGCCGGAAGCGAGACGACGGCGCCGATGGCGGCCGCGGCCACGGCCCCTGTGACCGCCGCCCTGGTCCTCGCGGGGGCGTAGGGGTTGGCGAGGACGAAGACCACGCCCACGGCCACGTTGACCAGGCCCAGGAGCACGATGGTGTTCTGCATGCCGACGAAGGGGACGAGGACGAAGCCCGTCACAAAGGAGCCGAGTATGCCGCCCACGGTGTTCACCGAGTAGATCTTCCCTATCTTGGAGCCCACCCCCTCGACACTCCAGGAGTATATCTTGCAGACTATGGGGAAGGTCGCGCCGAAGAGGAAGGTCGGGACTATGAGGGTCACGAATGGCACAAGGAAGTTCAGGTAGACGAACTCGCTCCAGACCGGCGTGGCGTCTATCCTTGCGTAGAGCCCGGTCGAGGGCAGCCAGTCGTAGAGCCTTACGAGCGCCACGGACGAGAGCCCTATGAGGGCCTCGACCACGGCGAAGAGCGTAATGAGCGTTCCGCGGGAGCGGAACCTGTCCACGAAGGAGCTGAATACGAAACTCCCCGCTGCTATGCCCGTGAGGAAGACCGCGAGGACAGCGGCGAAGGCGTATACCGTCCCAGTGAGCATGAAGCCGAGCACGCGCGTCCAGATGACCTCGTAGGCGAGCCCCGTAAACCCGGATATGGCGAAGCTCCAGACGACGAGCGTGGTGAAGCGGCGCGAAAGGGCGCCGACGTCGGCGCCGTCACCCGCCGCGGCCTCGGCCCTGGGCTCGGGAGCCGGGTGCTCGATGACCGAGGCGGCGCGGGTCCTGCCGAGGCAGAAGGCCGTCGCGCCGATGGCTATGTTGAGGAGCCCGGTGCCGAGGAGTATGGCGCTGAGGCCGAAAGATGGTATGAAGACGAAGGCCGTTGTGACCGCCCCGGCCACGGCCCCTACGGTGTTCACGGCGTAGAGCCCCCCCACGTCCCTGGCAAAACGGCTCCTGGTGTGGGCGAGCGCCTTGCTGAGTATGGGGAGCGTTGCCCCCATGAGCGTGGTGGGGATGAAGAGCAGAAAGGCCGAAAGGACGAACTTCAACATGCTCAGCCCGAAGAACCCGAGGCCGAGCCTCCGGGCCACCATCACGTACGCCGACGTGTCCACGGAGAGGAGCCAGAGGAAGACCAGGGCGTACAGGCCGATCAGCACCTCGGCCGTGCCGTACCACTTGAAGCCGCCGCCGCGGCGGTCCACCCAGCGGCCCCCGAGGTAGCTGCCGAGGGCGAGGCCGCCGAAGAAACAGGTAAGCACCGTCGAGACGGCCAGAAGCGTTACGCCGAAGATGAGCGTCAGGAGCTTGGTCCAGACGACCTGGTATATGAGCCCGGCCATGCCGGAGCCGAAAAAGAGAGCGAAGATGGCGAGCCTGAACATTAAGAAGACCTTTTCAGCTGATCGTCACGGGGGCGCGGGGCCCCCGCCATTCACGGGACGTCCTCAAGGTTGTATCGGCCCTGACGGACGGGACCTTCAACATTATAAGCCATCAAGATTAACCGGGGATTAAGTGCAGATTAAGGGAAACCGGCATGAAATCTCTATGCAAAACAGGCCATTGCGGCATGCAGGGGGACGGTCTTTTTCGCGCCTGGAAAGGCCCGGCCCGAAGGGCCGGGCCGCGCGGCGGCCTTCAGGGACGTAATGCTCTACCCTTTCGCCTCTTCCCGGAGATACCTGGCCCGCAGGGCGGGCTCTTTGAGCAGGGGGAAGTTCAGATCCCGCCTCGTCTTCAGATAGCCTTCGGCCGAGGCCCGGGCGAGCGCCCTCACCCTCCCGATAAAGCGGGTCCTCTCGGCCACGCTTATGGCGCCTCTGGCGTCGAGGAGGTTGAAGGCGTGGGAGCACTTGAGGCAGAAGTCATAGGCCGGGAGCACGAGTCCTTTTTCGAGGAGCCTTTTGCTCTCGGCCTCGTACATGTCGAAGAGTGTAAAGAGCATGGACGTGTCCGCCTCCTCGAAGTTGTACCGGGAGTACTCTATCTCGCCCCTGTGGTGGACGTCCCCGTAGGTGACGGACTTCGTCCATTTGATATCAAAGACGTTGTCCACGCCCTGCAGGTACATGGTTATCCTCTCGAGCCCGTATGTCAGCTCGCCCGATACCGGGCGGAGGTCGACGCCTCCGGCCTGCTGGAAGTAGGTGAACTGGGTTATCTCCATGCCGTCGAGCCAGACCTCCCAGCCGAGGCCCCAGGCACCGAGGGTTGGCGATTCCCAGTCGTCCTCGACGAACCGGATGTCATGGGCGAGCGGGTCTATGCCGAGGCCCCTGAGACTTTCGAGGTACAGGTCCTGTATGTCGTCGGGCGATGGCTTCAGTATTACCTGGAACTGGTAGTAGTGCTGGAGGCGGTTGGGGTTCTCGCCGTACCGTCCGTCGGTGGGACGCCTCGAAGGCTCCACGTAGGCGACCTTCCAGGGCTCGGGCCCGAGCACGCGGAGGAAGGTGGCCGGGTGGAAGGTCCCGGCGCCTTTTTCCATGTCGTAGGGCTGCTGGATGACGCAGCCCCTCTCGGCCCAGAATTTCTGAAGGGTTAAGATAACGTCCTGAAAGTACACTTTAAGCTCCTTGTATGAATTCGGATTTTCCTGAAAGATAAAACCTTCGGACCAAGGACCGCCGTCCGCAAGGACCGCCGTCCGCGAGGACCGCCGTCCGCGAGGACCGCCGTCCGCGAGGACCGCAGGGGTTTCAAGGCCCCGGGAGGGGGCTGAAGGGGGCCCTCCTCAGTTTCTCCATGAAGATCTGCGTCTTCAGCTCATGGCCGAGCTGGTACTTTATGAAGTCATCGAGCAGCGCCCCGCACTCTGCCATCACCCCGGGGCCGGGCCTGAGCCTCGAGAGTTTTTCGCCGTCCAGCCTCTCGGCCATGGCCAGGAACGAGGCGGCCCCCCGGGACAGGGCCACAAGGCGGCCCGCGCCCGAGGCGGCGGGGGGGGCGCAGGCAGCGCAGACCATGCCCCCGCGCCCGGAGCTGAAGAAGACGCGTCCGGCCCCCCCCGCGTCGATCATCCCGGCGCCCGAGCGGCCGCAGACCATGCATCCGCCGAGGCGGGGCATGTAGCCGAGGGCGCTCAGGAGCTTTATCTCGAAGTACCTCACCACGGCGTCCGGGCCGCCGGCGGGCTGCTCCCCCGCCGCCCCTTCGAGCATCCTGAGAAAATCCACGAGGAGGCGGTGGACCCCGCCAAGCACCTGCGCCTCGCGGGTCATCTCGTCGACGAGCTCGATCATGGTGCAGGCGCAGCCGAAGAGGGCGATGTCGGACCTCAGACCGTTGAAGCCGTCTATGAGGGCGGCGTCCTCCACCCTCACGAGCTCCGACCTGCCGCCTGCGAAGAAACCCATATTTATGTGGCTCGTCGGGTCGAGCTTTCCCACGAACCTCTTCTTGCTCCTCCTGGCGCCCTTGGCCACCCCCCTCAATTTTCCGTAGGAAGCGGAAAAGAGGACGATGATGCGGTCGCTCTCCCCGAAGTCATAGGTGTTCAAGACCACCGCGTCGGTCCTGTAGTTTCCCCTCCTCACAGCAGTCCCATGCCCATGAAGACGCTGGCGAGCCCCAGGAATATCAGAAACCCCCCTATGTCCGTGCAGGTGGTGACGAAGATGGACGAAGAGATGGCCGGGTCCACGTGCAACCACTTGAGGACGAGTGGGATGAAGGCCCCGGAGAGGCCGGCGATGACGAGGTTTATGGCCATGGCCATGAATAAGAGGAGCCCTACGACGAAGTTGCCCCCGAGCAGGTAGGATATGGCGATGGCCACGAGCCCTATGAGAAAGCCGTTGGCGAGCCCGACGAGGGCCTCCTTGACGATCACCTTCCTGGCGTTCTTGAGCTCCAGCTCCCCGAGGGCGAGCCCCCGGACGACCACGGTTATGGCCTGCGTGCCGGCGTTTCCGCCGAGGGCGGCCACCGTGGGCATGAGCACGGCCAGCAGGACGAGCTTTTCGATGGTGCCCTGAAAGACCTTCACCACGCTTGCGGCCACGAAGACTGTGGCGAGGTTCACCAGGAGCCATGGCAGCCTCATCCAGATGGCCTTGGAGGGGGGGTCGAGTACGCGCTCCTCCACGTTAAGGCCGGCCATCTTGTAGAAGTCCTCGAATATCTCCTCCTCTATGACGTCCACCACGTCGTCGATGGTTATACGGCCCACCAGGTGGTCCTCGCGGTCCACCACGGGCATGCTGATGAGGTCGTACTTCTGGAATATCCTGGCGACCTCTTCCTGGTCGAGGTCGGTGGAGACCTTGACGGGGTCCTTGTCGGCTATCTCGCGTATGGAGACCCCCGGGCCGGCGAGTATGAGCTTTGTGAGCGGCACCACGCCCACGAGGCGCCGCTGGTGGTCGACGACGAAGACGTTGGATACGTTCTCCATGTCCGCGGCCTTCCGCCTCACCTCCTCGATGGCGCTGTCCACGGTCGCGTCCTCGGGCACGGAGATGAGCTCGGCCTGCATCTTTCCGCCGGCCGTGTCTTCTGGGTAGACGAGGAGCTTTTCGACCTCGATGGAGCCTTCCGGGGCTATGCCGTCGAGGACCTGCCTGGCGTCGGCCGGGGGGAGCTCGCTGATGATGTCCGCGGCGTCGTCGGTCTCCATCTCGTCGACGACGCCTATGAGCTCGCCGGGGGTGATGGCGTCGATAAGGGAGACGCGGAGCCGCTCGTCCATCTCGAGGATGACCTCGCTGGCGAGATCGGCCGGCATCATCCTGAAGACACGGATCGCTTCGGTCTCCTCGAGCTCGGTGAGTATCCGCCCTATGTCGGACGCGTGGAGGTCGGCCAGGAGACCGAGCACACCCTGCCTGTCGCCGCGCTCGAGGAACCCCCGGAGCTCGACCAGGATATCCTCCATCTTCTCTTCCATGACCTCCAACGTCATGCGCCCTCGCAAGGGCCCCGGCTATGCCCCCGGGTCTCGAACCGCCCCGGAGATTCGCCTAACCCTGTGTTTTTAAGACTCATTTCTTCTCGATTCCAGGCCGCTCGCCGCGCCTTCCCACCTGACGGCCGGGCGGCGGGACGGGCCCGTAAAATCAGTAAATACGAAGGTTTATGTCCAAAATTAGCATACACGAAATTGATAAGTCAACATGTATATGGCGGCGCAGGCTGGAGGGAAAGGAAAAGGATAACGCGGGTAAGGCAGGAAGACGCGGGCGCAGAGGGCGTGAAGAAAAAACGTCCGGGCGGGCCCTCTACCTTTCGAGGAAGAAGGGGCCCCGCACCGACCTCACCACGTGCTCGGTGGTGGAGCCGAGCACCATCTCGACGAACCTCGAGTGGTGGGAGGTGCCCATGAAGAGGAGGTCGAA
>JBHHVK010000135.1:0-5857 GCA_046754205.1 Thermodesulfobacteriota bacterium | reverse complement strand
GCCGTCATCATGGGCACCGACGGGCTCGCCGTGCGCCAGTACGCCAGGGAGGGCGCCAGGTACGACGTGGAGACCGTGGGCATAGAGTACGGCAGGGTCATGGACGAGATCAGCCACGCCTCGGCGCTCCTCGACCTCGGTACGGTGGAGGAGGTGACGGTGCTGGCCCGGGGCGCGAACCTCATGCTCAGGATGCTGACGCCTGATTACTATCTCGCCTTTGTTATGGACGGTCCGGCCAACGTGGCAAAGGCGCGGTACCTGCTCAAGAGGGCCTCGGCAAGGGCGAGAAAGGAGCTTCTGGCATAAGGTCCGCGGATTACATGGCCGAGAGGACGGGAAGGCTCAGGGCCGCCATCGGTGAGCACAGGCCCGGGATAGATGGGCTCCTCGTCACCGGCATGTCCGATATCAGGTATCTGACCGGTTTTACCGGCTCGAGCGCCTTCGTGGTCCTGGGCGGGGGCAGGGGGGTTTTTCTCACGGATTCGAGGTACGCCGAGCAGGCGAAAGAAGAGGTCCGGGGGCCCTTCCGGGTAAGCGTTTACAGGAATAAGTCCGGGGTCGAGGCCTCGGCCACGGCGGCCGGGCGCCTGGGGTTAAAGTCCCTTGGCTTTGATGGCGATAATATAAGATACAATACCTATCGCGCACTGAGAAGGCGCCTCAAGGGTCTGAGGCTCATAAACGCCGCCGGGCTCGCCTCGGGGCTCAGGCGGACCAAGGACCCGCTCGAGGTCAGGAGCATCAAAAAGAGCGCCGCCCTTCTCGACTCGGGCTTCGAGTTCGCCGCCTCGCTCATAGGGCCCGGTGTGGCCGAAAGGGAGGTGGCCGCCTCCATCGAGGCGCGCTTCAAGGCGCTCGGGGCCGAGGACCTGGCCTTCGACACCATCGTGGCCTCCGGCAAGAGGGGGGCGCTCCCACACGGCAAGCCCTCGGCGAAGAAGATAAGGAAGGGCGAGTTCGTGGTCCTGGACATGGGGGTGGTCCTCGGGGGCTACAATTCCGACGAGACCCGCACCTTCTGCGTCGGACGGGCCACGAGGAGGCACAGGGAGGTCTACGGGACCGTGCTCGAGGCCCAGGCCAGGGCCATAGGGATGGTAAGGCCGGGGGTGCTTGCCGGCGCCGTCGATCGAGCCGCGAGGGGCCATATCCGCAGGGCTGGCTACGGCAGGTTCTTCGGCCACGCCACGGGCCACGGGGTCGGCCTCGACATACACGAACCGCCCTCCGTCGGCCCCGGCGACAAGACCGTCCTCGAAGAGGGGATGGTCATAACCGTGGAGCCGGGGGTCTACCTGCCGGGGTGGGGAGGGGTCAGGATCGAGGACATGGTCCTGGTTACGAGCGGAGGGTGCGAGCTCCTCACCGGGTCACGAAAGGAACTTATCTGCCTGTAGCGGGCAAGAGCACGGAGGGTTATGGATATCAAGGAAATAAAAACCTTATACAGGTTCATAAAGGACACCGACATCGTCGAGATAGAGGTGGAGCGCGAGGGAGGCAGGGTCAGGCTCAAGAGGGGGACGCCCGCCGGCGAGGCCCCGGCCGCCCACGCGCCGGCCCCTCAGGCGCCCGCACCCCCCTCCGCCGCCAGGGCCGAAGAGGGTAATGCCGGGGCGCAGGCGGAGAACGTGGTGGTGGTCACCTCTCCCATGGTCGGCACATTCTACAGGGCCCCGGACCCCGACGCCGACCCCTTCGCCGAGGTCGGAAACATCGTAAGGCCGGGCCAGACCCTCTGCATCATCGAGGCGATGAAGCTGATGAACGAGGTGGACAGCGATGTCGCCGGAAGGGTCATCGCCATACTCGTGGAGAACGGCCAGCCCGTGGAGTACGGCGAGCCGCTCATGCACATAGAAGTCTCCAAGTAAAGTCCATCGGTAAAACCCTCCGCCGAGCGCCCGTAACCTTGACGGGTCCGAGGGCCCGCCCTTAAAAGACCGACCCAGAAAAAGCCCAGTTAGAGCAAGGGCCCCGTCGAGCGTGCCATGGCCGGACGGTCCGGCGCGGGGCGGGGGCAGCTTACCGGGCCCGCGGGCCCGGGGGGCAGGGCCGGAGGAGATAAGGAGTTCCATGTTCAAGAAGGTACTGATAGCAAACAGGGGCGAGGTCGCCGTAAGGGTCATCAGGGCCTGCAAGGAGCTGGGCATCAGGACGCTGGCGGTCTATTCCGAGGCGGACAGGGATGCGCTCCACGTACGGCTCGCCGACGGCGCCATCTGCATAGGTCCGGCCAAGAGCGCGGACAGCTACCTCAACACCTCCGCCCTCATGAGCGCCATGGAGGTGGCGGACGTGGAGGCGGTTCACCCGGGCTACGGGTTCCTCGCCGAGAACGCCGCCTTCGCAGAGGCCTGCGAGAGGTGCGGCATAAAGTTCATCGGGCCCACCTCGCAGGTAATGCGCCTTATGGGCAACAAGATACAGGCCAAGAGGATAGCCGAAGAGGTGAAGGTCCCTGTCCTCCCCTGGAGCCACCACGCCCTCAGCGAGGAGAAGGAGGCCCTCGAGGTCTCGAAGACCATAGGCTTTCCGCTCCTGATAAAGGCGGCGAGCGGCGGCGGGGGCCGCGGGATGAAGCTCGTCCATTCGCAGGCCTCGCTCGCCAGCGCCTTCCACCTGGCCAAGAGAGAGGCCCTTACGGCCTTCGGCGACCCCGAGGTCTTCATAGAGAGGTTCTGCGAGCAGCCGCGCCACATAGAGATACAGATAATGGCCGACGAGCAGGGCAACGTGGTGCACCTCGGCGAGAGGGAGTGCTCCATACAGAGGAGGCACCAGAAGATAATCGAGGAGGCGCCGTCCCCCTTCGTGGACGGCCGCCTCAGGTTCAGGATGGGGGATGCCGCCACGAAGCTCGCCAAGGCCATAGGCTACACCAACGCCGGGACCGTCGAGTTCCTCGTGGACGCCAAGAGGAACTTCTACTTCATGGAGATGAACACGAGGATACAGGTGGAGCACCCGGTGACCGAGATGGTCACCGGGGTGGACCTCCTGAAGGAGCAGATGAGCGTCGCCGCCGGAAGGCGCCTCTCCGTCCGCCAGAGGAACGTCCACCTCAAGGGCCACTCCATAGAGTGCAGGATCAACGCCGAGGACCCCGTCACCTACGTCCCTTCGCCAGGCAGGATTACGGGGATATGTTTCCCCGGGGGGCCGGGCATAAGGCTGGACACCCATATATATTCGGGCTACATGGTCAGCCCCCACTACGACAACCTCCTGGCCAAGCTCATCGTCCATGCCGACACGCGCGAGGAGGCCATAATAAGGATGACCAGGGCCCTTGAGGAGTTCCAGATAGACGGGGTCAAGACGAACATCGCGCTCCATCTCAAGATAATGAGGAACCACGACTTCATAGACGGAAAGCTCGACATAGATTTTCTGTCGAGGTTCCAATAGGGCGGCTCCGCGGGGGGTACGGCGCCCCATGGAGCCGCCGCGCGCCTTCCCCGGGGGCGGCGGCGTGACCGAGCCTTCCCTGACCGTGGGAGTCCCTCCGCCCCGCCGCCTTTTCAATCAAACGCACAGGCCCCGCCATGGAGAATTGGAGGCTCATAGTAGACGGCCCCGCCTCCGGGGTCGACAACATGGCCACGGACGAGGCGCTGCTCGCGGTTGCCGGCGAGGAGCGGCCCGCCCTGCCCGTCCTCAGGCTCTACGCCTGGGCCTCGCCCACCGTCTCGGTCGGTTATCTCCAGAAGGTCGCCGACCTCGAGGGGGCGGGGGTCCCCGTTGTGCGGAGGATAACCGGGGGCAGGGCGCTCCTTCACGACATGGAGCTCACCTACTCCGTCGTCGCGGACGCCCGCTGCCCGCTTTTCGCCGGTGGGATAGCCGGCTCCTACGGGGAGATAAGCCGGTGCCTCGCCGACGCCCTCAGGGCCGCCGGGGTCACGGCGGAGTTCACCGTGGGAGGCTCGACCGCCGCCGAGCTCAGGCGCAGGGCCTGCTTCGGCTCCGCCACGAGGTTCGAGGTCCTGGCCGACGGTGGAAAGATCGTGGCGAGCGCCCAGAGGAGGCTCCGCGGGGCCTTCCTCCAGCACGGCTCCATACTCATGGGGGCGGATGAGGCATTAAACGAGCGGCTCTTCGGCCCCGGGGTCATCGAGAGGATGAGCTGGGTGGGGGCCTACTCATCCATATCCGCAGACGCCCTCGGCGGCCTCGTGGTGGAGCGGTTCTCCCTCCGTCTCGGGGCCCGCTTCGCGCCCTCCGGCCTTACGGAGAGGGAACGGGAGGTGAAGGAGGCCCTCGCCGCCGAAAAGCTCTCCGACCCGGAGAAGAGCCTGACCCCGCCAGAGTTTCTAACCAGTTGAATCCAGAGGTTTTTTTAAAAGAGAAAAGTTTCGGGCCGGACCGCCGATATAAGAAGGGACGGGTGTTGGGCCACTCCGGCCCGGAGTGCGTCCCGACCCTGAATATGGGAAGACATTTCTATAATGGCTCGTAAAGAAAAACTCATAGAGAAGGCCCAGAAGTTCATACAAAAGGGCTATCTCGACAAGGCCATCGCCGAGTACAGGTCGGCCCAGCAGCTTGACTCCAATGACGTGTCCATAAGGCTCAGGCTCGGGGACCTCTACGTCAAGACCGACCGCAAGGAAGAGGCCATAAAGGAGTACACGGACGCCGCCAAGTCCAACTCCCAGAGGGGGTTCTACCTCAAGGCCATAGCGGTCTACAAGCAGATCCTCAAGCTCAACGACTCCGACCTCGACGTCCACTACAGGCTCGCCGACCTCTACACCAAGCAGCGGCTCAACGCCGACGCCATAAGCGAGTACAGCCACATTGTCAACGCCCTCGAACTTCTCGGCAAGGTGGACGAGGCCCTCGTGATCGTCAACAAGATGGTGGATATCGACTCCGAGAACACGGGTATCCGCCTCAGGCTGGCCGAGATATACCAGAAGAAGGGTTTCGACGAGGACGCCCTGGCGGAGTACTCCAACGTCTTCGACAAGCTGGTGGAGGACGGCAAGCTCGACCGGGCGGAGAAGATATACGTTCATCTCCATGAGAGCTACCCCGACAACGTGGAGGTCCTTGAAAGGCTCGCCGACCTCTTCAAGCTCAAGGGCGACTCCGACCGTTATCTCGCCTACTCCCGCATATTGATGCGCAGGCACGAGAAGGCCGGCGACAGTGAGAGGCTCAGGGCCGTCTGCGAGGCCATACTCGACGAAAACCCCGAGGACGAGGACGCAAAAAGGATCATGGGGGAGATAGCCCCTTCGGCCCCGGACAAGCCCCGGGATAAAGGGGAAACCCCGGCCGAGGCCGTAGAGGCCGCAGGCGACGTGGCAGAAGAGCCCTCTGCCGAGGCCGCCGCTGATGTGGCCGAAGAGGCCGTCGTTGAAGTCGCATCATCCGATGCCGAAAGGTTGGCCGGGGACGAGGGAGGGGCCGGTGAGGCGCCCGAGGAGATAGTGATATCCCTCGACGGTTTTGATGAGAAAGAGGAGGCTTCCGAGGCCGCCTGGGAGGCTCCCTCCGGGGAGGATCCCGCCGGAGAAATTGCCGCTGCAACCTCTGCCGAAGAGGCCGCCGCCGAAGAGGTCGCCGCCGGCGGTGATGAGGATGACCTCGTGGATATAGAGGTCCCCGGCATAGAGGAGGATCTCGCCGGCGCCATGGCCGAAGCCGATGGGCCGGAAGAGGTTCCTGAGGAAGAGGCCGGCTCCGCCGCCGCGCCCGAGGCGGCCGACGACGTGGCCGCAGATGTTGCTGCCGAGGCGACCGCACAGGAGGCCGCAGAGGACGTGGTAGAAGGTGTTGCCGAAGAGACCGCCGTACCCGAGGCGGCCGGTGACGTGGCCGAAGAGGTTGCTGCCGAGGC
>JBHHVK010000134.1:0-5884 GCA_046754205.1 Thermodesulfobacteriota bacterium | reverse complement strand
AACGACCACGACCCCAAGCCGCTCCACTACCAGTTCGAGGGAGAGTTCGCCGACTCCTACGAATGGGAGTACGTCACCAAGGGGCCAGACGAGTGGAGGGTGAACATCAAGAAGCTGAAACAGGCCGTCTCGAGCGGGGCCGAGCTCAAGGCCAAGGTCGAGCAGGCGTTAAACGAGGTCCGTCCCTTTCTCCAGTCCGACGGCGGCGACGTGGAGCTCGTCGACATCGACGAGGTCTCCAGGGTCGTGAAGGTGAAGCTCACCGGGGCCTGCGGCGGATGCCCCTCTGCCGCCATGACGCTCAAGGGCGGCGTGGAGAGGGCCGTTAGGAAGTACGCCCCGGAGATAAAGGCCGTGGAGGAGGTCTGAGCGCCCTTTGACCTTCTTGTCCTGCCCCGGGCGGGCCCGAAGTCGGGCCCGCCCGTTTTTTTGCCCGCCCCCCCGCCGGGGGGCGGGGGGGTATGAAAGAAAAAGGGCCGCGGCGATGCGCCGCGGCCCTCGAAGCGTGCCGGATTACGAATTTTCGCCCCGGTCAGTCCACCGTTATGACCTTTATATCGAAGGTGAGGTCCTTGCCGGCCAGAGGGTGGTTGGCGTCGAGCTTGACGATGGAGTCGGTTACCTCCTCCACCTTCACCACGGCCGTCTGCCCCCCCTCCATGGTTATCTGCATCATCGTGCCCACCTCGGCCTTGATGTTGTCTGGTATCCGCTCTTTGGGGACCTCCATTATGAGCTCCTCGTGGCGCGCCCCGTAGGCGAGCTCGGCCGGCACGGTCTCGGTCTTCTCCTCGCCCGAGCTCATGCCCTCGACCATCGACTCGACGCCGGGGATCACCTTGCCCTCTCCCACTATGAACTCGAGGGGCTCGCGTCCCACGGACGTATCGAATACGGTGCCGTCTTCGAACTTTCCGGTATACTGGACCAGCACCTTGCTGCCTTTCGTTGCCTGCGACATCCTTGGCCTCCTTAAAAAAATCGGTTGACGGGTCAGACTGATAAATGCCGAAGGGGGCTGGGCCTTATACGGGTACAGGGGCAGGCGCGCCTTCAACATGGACCAATCGTTATACATTTACATTGCGCAAGACATAAATGTAACGTCCGCTCCGCTCTCGTGTCAAGCCCTTTGTGGCACAGCGCCTTCGGGTGTGACCTGGGTTCTGGAAAAATTGCTCAAGTTCGATGTATATAATCCGAAGACAAATTAGTGTCATATTCCCTATAACACGCCTCTCCTCTTGCGGGGGCGGCGGCTTGCAGGTCTTATTTTAGCCAGGAGGAATATCGTGAAGAGGGCGGTTTTGGCTGCTGCGGCATCAATCGTGTTCTCCCTCGCCACTGCCTTTAGCGCTCCGGCCTACGCCGGGGTGGCCGGGGGTGACGGGGGGGGCGGGGGGGGCGGGACGCTTCAGATAACGGACAGGGAGAGGATCGGGGCGCTTTTGAGTGTGGACCTCCTCTACTCCATAGACGAGCACCATACGTATGTCGAGGGCGAGGGCCTCAGGGTCAACCCAGATGGACCCTGGCATATTACCGAGGTCGAGAGGACCGAGCGGGACGGCAGGACCGGCCTGATACTGAGGCACGCCGACCCTCAGCCGCTCCTCTATAAGACCCCGGCCCTTCCCGGCTATGACGACCTTGCCATGGAGGACGCCAGGAGGTTCGACCTGACGAAAAGGGCGGGCGAAGATTACTACGAGGCCGGCTATACCGCGGTGGACCTCTTCGAGCACGCCTACGCCGCCTGTGAGCGGTCGGGCGGCGAGCTCGCCTTCGTGCTTACCAGGGAGGCCGGCAGGTTCAAGAGGCTCGTGGAGGTCGGTGCCGTAGCGGCCTTCAAGGAGATACGGGACGCCTCGGACGACGGCGCATGGCTCTTATCCTGCGACGGGGCCAGGCCCTTTGTCGTGACCAAGGACTACAGCGTCGTAACGGGAGGGGTGGAGGTGGCGAGAGTCGATACGGGGAAAACGCTCAAGGGGATAGACTACATACGGAAGGAAGAGTTCGACTCCGTTGCCTTCGGCGCCAAGGAGCCCATGGGCCGGTTTCTCGAGCGCATGGCAAGGGAGGTCGCCGGCGTGAAGAGGGAGTTCGTCAAGGCCCATGGAAAGTTCAAGTTCAAGGGCTCCTACACCACGGGGACCGGCGATGAGTGCGACGAGGTCCGCATAGAGAAGCTCGCTGGCCCGGAAGCCGGGCCCAAACCCTTCACGGACGGAGAATGGGGCAAGGGTGTCTACGGCTTCAAGGTCTGCGAAAACAGGGTCGAGCCCCTCGATACCAGGGCCTCGAGCGAGGCGGGGGGCCTCCGCGTCAGCCTTTCCTCTCACTGACCACCGCGCCGGCTCCCCTACCGGGGCCGGTTGACAGAACCCTGGCCGCTCTTCGGGCCCTGCCGCGGGATGTCCGCGGCAGGGCCTTTTTTTGTCCCCCGCCCCCGCCCCGCTCAGGCTTGTAATTTTCATAAGGTGTGTTAACCTTAAATGGCGCTCCAAGTGCATCCGGCCGGTCCGGCGCAAATTTCAAGGCTTCAAAACTATCAAAAGGGGTTCTTTCTCCGATGAGCGATGTCTCCGGGGCAAAACCGGGCGCAGCAGAGAAGAAGGCCATCTGCGGCATATGCCCGGCGGGCTGCCGGGTGGTCGTCACCTGTGACGCCGCGGGCAGGCTCGACCGCGTGAGGGCCGACGAGTCGAGCCCCCTGGGGATGATATGCAGGCTCGGCGAGCATTCGAAAGAGATCGTATATTCGCCCGACAGGGTCCGCTATCCCCTGAGGAGGGTGAAGGCCAAGGGGGAGGGCGGCTTTTCCGCCTTCGAGCGGATAGGCTGGGACGAGGCATACGGTATAATCACGGAGAAACTCCGGGAGATTAAAAAAGAGTCCGGCCCCGAGGCCGCAGCCATATATACGGGCCGGGGTTCCTTCGAGCTCGCCATGTGCGACCTCTACCAGCCCAAAGGGGTCGCGGTATCATCCGCCTCGAGCGTGCTCTTCCCCTTCGGCTCTCCGAACACCCTCGGAGTGGGCGCCCTCTGCTACGTCTCCTTCGCCATGATAGCCCCGCACGTGACCATGGGCGGGATGTTCTTCAACATGTTCAGCGACATAGAGAACGCCGAGGTCGTCGTCGTCTGGGGCGCCAACCCGGCCACGGACTGTCCGCCGCTGGACCTCGAGCGCATAACGGCGGCGAGCAAGAGGGGCGCCGAGGTGGTGGTGATAGACCCGAGGCGCACCATGACGGCGAAGCTCACAGGGGCCGAGTGGGTGCCAGTGCGCCCGGGCACGGACGGCGCACTGGCGCTGGCGATGTGCAACGTCCTCATCTCCGAAGAGCTCTACGACGAGCGCTTCGCCGCCGAGTGGACCCACGGCTTCGAGGAGTTCGCGGGCTACGTGCAGCACTTCAGGCCCGAGTCCGTGGCCGTGACCACCGGGGTTCCGGCCGATACGATAAGGAGGCTTGCGAGAAAGATCGCCCAGGCCGGGGGCGCCAGCCCGGTAATGTACTCTGGGCTTGAGTACTCGGACTCCGGCGTGCAGGCCATACGGGCCGTCTTCACCCTCTGGGCGCTCGCCGGCCAGCTCGACGTGCCGGGCGGCAGGTGCTTTACGATGAAGGAGAACCACTTCCCGATAAACAGGTCGGGGCACGTGGCAAACCCCGACGTGGCCCGCGCCCTCGGCAGGGACCGTTTCCCCGTGTACAGCGCCTACAGGGGGGAGTCCCACGCCATCGCCCTGCCCGAGTCAGTGCTCGAAGGCAGGCCCTACCGCATCCGCTCACTCATAGTGCTCGGGGGGTCGATTATTACCGCCTGGCCCGAGCCCGAGGTCTGGAAGGATACGCTCGGGGCCCTGGATTTCCTCGTCACCATAGACCGCCACCTCACGGCGGACGCGGCCTACGCGGACATAGTCCTTCCGGCCACCACCATGTACGAGATATCCTCATACATGGTCTACGGCCCGGCCTTCCACCTGAGAGAAAAGGTCATAGAACCGGTGGGTGAGGCGCGGAGCGACTTTTTCATCCTCTCCGAGCTCGCCGAGCGCCTCGGCTACGGGCACCTCTACCCCCGGACAGAGGAAGAGCTCCTCGGCCACGCCCTTGCCGGGAGCGGCTTTACCCTCGACGACGTCCGGACCGCCGGCGGGGTGGTTCAGGTCGACTCAAAGATAATGGAGTACAGGAAATGGGAGAAGGGGCTCTTGAGGGAAGACGGCAGGCCGGGTTTTTCCACCCCCACGGGCAAGTTCGAAATAGCCTCCACCGTTCTCGAGGAGCACGGCTACGACGCGCTCCCGGTCTACATAGAGCCGGGCGAGGGCCCTCTGGCGCAGCCGGCGCTCGCCCGCGACTACCCGCTCGTCTTCAATTCCGGCTCAAGGGTCACGACCGACTTCAGGAGCCAGCACCACGGGATACCGTCGCTCTTAAAGGAGCGCCCCGAGCCCACGGTCACCATGAACTCCGCGGACGCGGCCGCAAGGTCCATCGAGGACGGCGAACGCGTCAGGCTCCGCACCCCGAGGGGGGCGGTGGAGATGAGGGCGCTGGTGACCGACGACATCATGGGCGGGGTCATAGACGCCAACATGGGCGGCGGCGGGCCCGTAGGCCCGGAGGCGTGGCAAAAGTGCAACATAAACGCGCTTACGGACCTTACGAGGTACGACGCCATATCGGGCTTTCCCGTGTACAAGGCGCTGCTCTGCGAGGTGGAAAAGCTCGGCGCAGGGGCCGGTGAAAAGGTGCGTATCGGCACGGGCGAGTACGGCGGCGAGAGGGTCGACAATACCCCGGCGGCGGCATCCGCGCGGCGCATATACCTCGACCACAACGCCACCACCGCCCCGGACCCGGAGGTCGTCACCGTGATGGACAGGCACCTGGATCCCTCCTACGGCAACCCGTCGAGCATATACAGCGAGGGACGGGACGCCAGGGCCGCCGTGGAGGGGGCGAGGCGGAGCGTCGCCCGGATGATAAACTCCACGGCCCGGCGGGTGATATTCACCGGAGGGGGCTCGGAGGCGAACAACCTCGCCGTAAAGGGGGTGGCCTTCGCCAACCTCGCCGGCAAACGGCACATCATAACGTCGACCGTCGAACACCCCTCGGTCGGCAGGACCTGCCGCTGGCTCGAAGGCTTCGGCATCAGGGTCACCCGCCTCGGCGTGGACTCCACCGGGCTCGTCGACCCGGACGACCTCAGAGCCGCCATAGACGACTCGACCTGCCTGGTGACCATCATGACGGCCAACAACGAGACCGGGGTCATACAGCCCATAGCCGAGCTCGCACGCATAGCCCGCGAGCGCGGCGTCCTCTTCCACACCGACGCGGTCCAGGCCGCGGGCAAGGTCGCCGTGGACGTCGAGGCCGCCGGCGTCGACCTCCTGACCCTTTCGGGCCACAAGTTCCACGGTCCAAAGGGAGTGGGGGTTCTCTACGTCGCCAAGGGGGTGGAGATGGAGTGGCTGGTCCACGGCGGCGGGCAGGAAAACGGGGCAAGGGCCGGCACCGAGAACGTCCCGGCCATAGCCGGGCTCGGCAAGGCGGCAGGACTGGCCGTAAAGAGGCTCCCCGAGATGGAGAGGGTAGGAAGGCTGCGTGACAGGCTCGAAGAGGAGGTGCTCGCGCTCGCGCCCGGCGCGCGCGTAAACGGCCACGCCGAAAGACGGCTGCCCAACACGCTCAGCGTAACGCTTCCGGGGGTCAGGGGCGAGCCGGTGGTCCTGGAGCTCGACAGAAAGGGCGTGGCTTTAAGCTCGGGCTCGGCCTGTAGAAGCGGCTCACCCGAGCCGTCCCATGCGCTTACGGCCATGGGGCTTACCGACGAGGAGGCCCACTGCGCGCTC
>JBHHVK010000133.1:0-5905 GCA_046754205.1 Thermodesulfobacteriota bacterium | reverse complement strand
CGGCTGACGCGCCGTCGGCTGACGCGCCGACGGGTAACCTCTCCATGATACTCGACATCCCCGTGACCGTCTCGGTGGAGCTCGGAAGGACGAGAATGGCCGTCGGCGACCTGCTCAGGCTCGGGCAGGGCTCCGTGGTGGAGCTCACAAAGCTCGCCGGCGAGCCCATGGAGATATACGTCAACGACAAGCTGCTCGCGCGCGGAGAGGCCGTGGTGGTCAACGAAAAGTTCGGTGTGAAGCTTACGGACATAGTCAGCCCCACGGAGAGGATAAACAACCTGAAATGACCGAGTCCTATCTCTACCTGCTCATAAAGGCCGTCATAACGCTGGGCTTCGTCCTCGGGCTCATGGCGCTCGCCTTCTACGCCCTCAGGTACTTCGCCGGGGGCAGGTCCATGGCGAGGGGCCGCAGGTCGGCAAACCCGGTCAAGGTCGTATCGACCACCTTTCTCGGCAACAAGAGGAACCTCGCCGTGGTGGACGTCGCCGGCGAGCTGATACTCATAGGCATTACGCCGACGGGGATAAGCATGTTGACGAAGGTTGAAAGCCCCGAGGCCGCTTCAAGGATAATGGGACAGGCAAAGGCCGGCTCGAGGCCGCTCTTCAATATCTTTCAGCAGTAAGGGTTTATGAAAAAGGCCTTCTACATACTCCTGCCTCTGGCGGTCATCGGGGCCGCGGCTTTCGCCCGGCCCTCTCTGGCCGCCGAGCCCATGGCCGTCCCCGTCGGCCTCCCTTCCGTGAGCCTCTCCATCGGCGGGTCCACCGGCGCCGGGGGCCAGGAGGGCGTGGGCGCCATCATACAGGTCGTGCTCCTGGTTACGGTCCTAACCCTCACGCCGGCCATCCTGCTCCTTATGACCTCCTTTACGCGCCTCGTCGTGGTCTTCTCCATCATACGGCAGGCCATGGGCATACCCCAGGCCCCTCCGAACCAGATACTCATAGGGCTCGCCCTCTTCCTCACCTTTTTCATCATGACCCCCGCCATGCAGAAGATAAGCTCCGAAGGGCTCCGCCCCTACATGGACGGGACGATAAGCCAGGAGGCGGCCTTCACCAACTCGCTGGCCCCGCTTAAGGAGTTCATGGCCTCGAATACAAGGGAAAAGGACGTGGATCTCTTCATGGAGCTCTCGAAGGGAGAAGGTTCGGAGAGCGCCGACGATATCTCCGCCTCCGTCCTCATCCCGGCCTTTGTCACAAGCGAGCTAAAGACCGCGTTCCAGATCGGCTTTCTCATATATCTCCCATTCCTCGTCATAGACATGGTCGTCGCCAGCGTGCTCATGAGCATGGGCATGATGATGCTCCCCCCGGTCATGGTGAGCCTCCCGTTCAAGCTCATGCTCTTCGTACTCGTGGACGGATGGTACCTGCTGGTGGGCTCTCTCGTTCAGAGCTTCCACTGACGGGCCAGCGGCAGTGGTATGAAAACTATTCTATCAAGGAGGCGGAACATGAAGAACGCAGCGGTAAAGCCGGAGAAGCTGGAGAGGCTCATAAAGGACATAATCGAAGACTGGTTCCTGCACCTCGACGAGTACCCCCATCTGTATACGTACATGGCCGAGTCCCTGATGAAGTCGGGCGTGGTGGACTGGGACAACCACGGCATGTTGTACAAGGCCTGAGAGGCATCTTCAATGGCGGCCCCGGCCGCAGGGAGCGGACCATGACGGCGGATTCCATGGCAACGATAGGAAGGGAGACCATAGAGGTGGCGATGATGGTGGCGGCCCCGGTGCTCATCTGCGCGCTGGCGGCGGGCCTCCTGGTGAGCCTCCTGCAGGCGGTCACCCGGATTGCCGAACCGACCATGACCTTCGTCCCCAAGATAATCGCCGTCTTCATAGCACTCCTCGTCCTGCTTCCCTGGATGATGGACGTTATGGTCGGATTTACGAGCCGCATCCTTAGCGGCATACCGGGGTACATAGGTTGATGGAACTGCTGGACTTCATAACGGCCAACTCACCGGCCTTCCTCTTCGTCCTGGCGAGGACGGGCTCGCTTCTCGCGGCCGCCCCCGTCTTCGGCTCCGGCGCCGTGCCGACCACGCTCAAGATGGCGCTTGCGATCCTCATAAGCCTCGTCGTGCTCCCGCTGACGGCCCCCGTGCCTGTCCCGGCCGGTGCGCTCCACCTCGCCCTGGGGATTGCCGGGGAGATAATCATAGGCGCGGCCATAGGGCTCGCCATGAGGTTCATCTTCACGGGCATAGAGTTCGGGGCCAGGTTGGCGAGCTTCCAGATGGGCCTCGAGGTCGGAGCCGTCTACGACCCCGCCTCCGGCGCGGACTCGAACGTGCTCGGAAGGTTCATGTCCATACTCCTCCTGCTCCTCTTCCTCAGCGTGGACGGCCATCTGATGATACTGCTCGCCCTCAAGAGGTGCTTCGAGGTCATACCGCCCTACGGGGTCGGCTTCTCGGGCGAGTTCTTCGAGAACATGGTCATCCTCTCCAAGCAGGTATTCATACTCGCCGTCAAGTTCTCAGCCCCGGTGGTGGCCCTGATGGTCTTCGCAAACGTCGTGATGGGGCTCGTCGGCAGGGCCGCGCCCCAGGCCAGCGCCTTCGCGCTGGGGGCATCGGTGACGATCGTCGCGGGTTTCATTATCCTCGCCCTCTCCATGTCCGCCTTCGAGGACGCGGCCATGGGGGCCTTTGACACCATGTGGGACGGCGTGGCCGTCCTCATAGGAGGGATGGGCCATGCCTGACCTGCACGGCGGCTATCAGGAGCGTACGGAAGAGCCCTCCTCGCAGAGACGCGAAGAGGCGCGCGCCGAGGGCAACCTTCCGGTAAGCCCGGAGCTCGTGACCCTCTTCGCGGTGCTCGGCGGCGCGGCGGTCCTCTACTTCGCCGCCATGCCCATGGCCTCCGGCATATCGAGCCTCATGGAGCGCGCGCTTACCGACATCGACAGGGAGATTACCCTGGAGACGGCCCCCGGGATTATCCGTGGGGCGGGCTCGGCGCTCTTCATCATAATACTCCCGGCGCTCGCCATACCGCTCGCCGGGGCAGCGGCGAGCTTCCTCCAGAGCGGCATGGTCTTCTCGACAAAGGCCGTCGAGCCAGGTTTCGGGGAGATGGACCCGGTGGCCGGGCTCAGGAGGCTCTTCTCGGGAGCTTCCGTCGTCGAGCTTGCGAGGTTCGCCGTCAAGGTGTCGGCCGTAGGCTACGTGGCCTACCGGGCCGTGGCCCGTGAGGCGGCCGTCCTGCCGGCGCTCATGGACACTGATGCGGCCGTATCCCTGGCCTTCATCGCCGGGGCCGCCTTCAGGATAATGATGAGCACCCTCTCGGTCTTCCTGGTCATAGGGGTAGCGGACTACGCCGTCGCCCGGTGGTTCTACGAGCGCGGCCTCAGGATGACCCGCGACGAGGCCGCCGGGGAGGCCAGAAGGGACGAGGCGTCCCCGGCCGTCAGGGCGCGGATGAGGTCCATGCACAGGGACGCGGCCGCAGGGCGCACCGGCGGCGGCAGGACGCCAGACGAGGGACGGAAAGAAAAATGACGGGGATCATTAAAAAGATGGGCCCGCTCAGAAAGGGCACGGAGCTCGCCCTGCCGCTCGGGGTGGTGGGCATACTCGTGGTGATGATACTCCCCGTGCCCCCGGTGCTGCTCGACCTCTTCCTGAGCCTCAACATAACGATATCCATCATCATACTGCTCGTGGCCGTCTATACGGCGCGGGCCCTCGAGTTCTCCACCCTCCCGACCATACTGCTCGTCACCACCCTCTTCCGTCTCGCCCTGAACGTGGCCTCCACGAGGCTCATCCTCCTTCACGGCTCCGAGGGTCCCGGGGCCGCCGGAGAGGTCATAAGGAGCTTCGGCGGCTTCGTCGTGGGCGGTAACTACGCAGTGGGCGTCGTCGTCTTCGCCATACTGGTAATCATAAACTTCGTCGTCATCACAAAGGGCGCCGGGCGCATAGCCGAGGTGGCGGCCCGGTTCACCCTCGACGCCATGCCCGGAAAACAGATGGCCATCGACGCGGACCTCGCCGCCGGGCTCATAGGAGAGGAGGAGGCCAGGGCCGGAAGGGAGGCCATCTCCCGCGAGGCCGACTTCTACGGCGCCATGGACGGCGCGAGCAAGTTCGTCCGCGGGGACGCGGTGGCGGCGATACTGATAACCATGATAAACATCACCGGCGGGCTCGCCATAGGCGTACTCCAGCAGGGGCTCACGGTGGGCCAGGCCGCCAGGGCCTATACGCTTCTGACGGTGGGCGACGGACTCGTGGCCCAGATACCCGCGCTCGTGATATCCACCGCCGCCGGGCTCGTCGTATCCAACGTCGGCTCCAGGAGAGGGCTCGCGTCGAGCCTCGGTGCGCAGTTCGCCGTAAACCCCAAGCCGCTCCTCATCGCCTCGGGCATCCTCTTCTTCTTCGCCGTCATGCCCGGACTTCCCCACATGGCCTTTTTCATCCTCGCGGCCGTTACGGCCGGCGCCGGTTTCTTCATCATGACCGGCGGCGAGAGGACGGAAGACGGGCCGGGGCGCCCGGACGCCTCCAGCCTCCAGGCGCCGGCGGCCCAGGTGGCGGCCGATGACATCCCCCTGGTCGAGACCCTGGCCCTGGAGGTAGGTTACCGCCTCATACCGATGGTCAACGCGAACGCCGGCGCCGGAGAGGGCGACGGCGGCCGGGGCGAGCTCCTTGAGAGGATCAGGGCCATAAGGCTCCAGTTCGCCGAGGAGATGGGCATCGTCGTGCCTCCGGTGCACATAAGGGACAACCTCGTGCTCAAGCCGAGGGGATATTCGCTCCTCATAAGGGGCGTTGAGGTCGCTGGCGGCGAGCTCATCGCCGGCCACTCCATCGCCGTGGACCCGGGCAGCGCCCGGCCCGGCCTCGAGGGCGTCGAGACGACGGACCCGGCCTTCGGCCTCCCCTCGCTCTGGATACCCGACAGCGAGACCTCGACGGCCCGCTCCATGGGCTACACCGTGGTGAGCCATTCGGCGGTCATCGCCACGCACGTCACGGAAATAATAAAGAGACACTGCCACGAGCTCCTCGGCCGACAGGAGACCCAGGACCTCCTCGACAAGGTCTCGAAGGTCTACCCCAGGGTCGTAGAAGAGCTCGTGCCGTCGCTCCTCACCCTCGGGGCCGTGCAGAAGGTGCTCTCGAACCTCCTCAGTGAGGGCGTATCCATAAGGGACATCCAGACCATACTCGAGGTCCTCGCCGACCATGCCCCCACGACCCGGGATACGGACCTCCTCACCGAGCAGGTGAGGACGAGCCTTGCCAGACGCATATCGAGGAGCTTTGAGCACGGCGGCAGCGTAATCCATGCCGTGGCGCTCAACCAGGAGGCGGAGGACGCGATAGCCGGGTCCGTCCACGAAACACCCGAGGGGTGCCTCTTCACCATAGAGCCGGCCGCGGCCGAGAGGATACTCGCGGGCATCGGGGACACGATAGACGAGGCGTCGTCCCGCGGCCTCGACCCCGTAATACTCGCTTCCTCCAGGACCAGGAGGTTCGTGCGCAGGCTTACGGAGAGGACCCTGCCTTCGGTGCCGGTCCTCGCGCATTCGGAGATAGCCGAGAACGTAAGGGTGGAAACGCTAAAGGTGGTGGGCCTTTAGAGGCACCAGCAGGCGCGCGCCCAGGAATAAAGGAGACCGGAGCATGACAGAAGCGGCGACATCAATGACCGACAGCCCGAGGCCGGACCGGACCCAGGGACGCGCGCCGACCAGGGTCATAGCCATATCGAGCGGAAAGGGCGGCGTGGGCAAGACCAACTCCTCAGTGAACCTCGCGGTGGCCTTCGCGGGGATGGGCAGGAGGGTGCTCCTGCTGGACGCGGACCTCGGGCTCGGAAACATCGACGTCCTGCTGGGCCTTTCGCCCCGGC
>JBHHVK010000132.1:0-5905 GCA_046754205.1 Thermodesulfobacteriota bacterium | reverse complement strand
GAGCCGGGGATGGGCATAAAGTTCCTCGACATGGACAACGAGACAAAGGGGCTGATAGAAGGCTGGCTGGCGAGGCTCTGAGCCTCTTTCCTGCAGGACCGTAAAAAAACGCCCTTCGGCCCGCAAAGGCCGAAGGGCGTCTGTTTTTAAGAGTATGCCGGGCCTTAAGCCTTCCGGGCCCTGAGCCTGCGCCTGACGTAGCCGAGCCCCGTGAGGCCCGAGCCGAGGAGCAACAGGGTGGAGGGCTCGGGCACCGGGGCCGCCATGGACGTTACATTTCCCGCCACGTAAGCCCCTGAGAAAATCATGCTCCAGGTAGCTGTCTGGAACATCGACAGGTTGAGGCCCAGGGGCAGGGCGTCACTGCTGAACGCGGAAGCCGTAGTGTCCCTGAGGTCTAAATTAAAATTCTGTGGGTCCAATCCTCCCGCCTGCGGCCCCGACATGGAAAATAGTCGCAGCGTATAGACATCACCACCAACGGCAAGATCATTAAATACGGAAATCGAATTATTTGTGGTGCTCCCCAGCGTCCACGTGGTGCCCCCGATGGTAACCTTGGCGGCGGACAGGGTGCCCGGATAGTGTCCCACAGAAGGGTCCGACGGGTTGTTGTCAGCCGTCGTAGACTCGAAGGTATAGGAGCCCGAGATGGTCTGGGTCGTGTTAAAGACGCCCATCAAGGGCAAATCCACACCGGTTACGGTGCCCTGGAAGTTGAAGGTAATGGGCGTGGCGTCGGCTTGCTGAAAGGGACCGTGGAGCATGACCACGCACGCGGCGGCAGCGATCAAGAGGCACGTCTTCTTCATGACAAAAAATCCTCCTCTCATGAGCTTAAAGAGAGCTTTGCGGAAGAATCGGACAAAAGGATTGGTTCATTCGGTGTTTGAAAAAGTGTCGCAAAATTCATGCCACGGCGGATTGCTTTTGTAAGGCTCTGATTTATTTGTAGAAATAGAGGGCGGGGTTCCTGCTCCGACCATAGAAGTGTAAAGGGTTTTTACACCGGTTGGGTTGCAGTTGTTACGTTTCTTTGAAAAAATGCACGGAGTTGGCGAAGTTGGGAGAAATCTGAAGTGTAAAATAATTTTTGGCGGTTTCAGGAAATTTTACGGCCTAAAGGTTGGCGGCGGGCAATCAGGGGTGAAGGAGCGGCTTTTCTTGGGTATTTTGAGGAAAAATTTGAAAATTTTGTCCCAAATCGATAATCTCAAGGCTTTTTTGCGACTGAAGAGCCCTTGGTTGGTCCGGTTTTATGGATTGAGGCGATTATTCTTGAACTCTTCAACCGCTATGAATTACAGGGTTCAGGTTGCAAACCTGAACCCGCAGAGCATAAAAACGCCAAGGTCAAAATAATGGTGGGCGATGCCCCACCCTCCCCGGCTATGTCATCCTGAATTCATTTCAGGATCTATTCAGGACCTCGGATCCCCTACAGCATGACGGAATGGATGCTGAACTAAATTCAGCATGACAAATATGGCTTGGTAGGTTGGATTAGCGGAGCGTAACCCAGCAACTCAACTCAGCCCTTTACCGACCAAGTCGTCCCACCCGCGGCGTCCTCGAGGACGATGCCCTTATCCAATAGCCCCGCCCTTATCTCGTCGGCCCGGGCGAAGTCCTTCCTCTTCCTCGCCTCGTTCCTCTCGGCTATGAGCCGTTCTATCTCGTCTGCGGGCACGGAGACCCGTCCCTTCACCTCGGCGAAGTAGTCCTCCGGCTCACGGGCGAAGACCCCGAGTATCCCGCCCGCCTCCCTGAAGGCCGCGGCGATGGCCGCAAGCTCGCGGGTGGCATCGTCGTCCAGACCGCCCCCTTTCGCCCCGTCGAGGAGCCTGTTGGCGCGGGTCACCTCCTTGAAGAGCGCGCCAATGGCCTCGGCCGTGTTGAAGTCGTCGTCCATCGCCTCGTGGAAGGGTCTCAATATCTTCTCGACATCCTCCGCCGTCGCCTCTTGTAGCTGGGCCTCGGCGGAGAGCCTTCCGAGCGTCTTGTAGACCCTCTCGACGGCGGCCTCGGCCTCGCGGAGCGAATCGGCCGAGTAGTCTATGGGCGAGCGGTAGTGGCTCGATAGCAGGAAGAGCCGGACGGCCTCGCCCGTGTGCCCGGCGAGCGCGTCCCGGATGTTCAGGATGTTGCCCACGGACTTGCTCATCTTCTCCTTTTCGATGTTGACGAAGCCGTTGTGGAGCCAGTACCTGACGAAGGGGACTTGCGACGTTGCCGCCTCGGACTGGGCTATCTCGTTTTCGTGGTGGGGAAATATCAGGTCCTTGCCGCCGCCGTGGATGTCTATCGTCTCTCCGAGGTGCTCCATGCACATGGCCGAGCACTCTATGTGCCAGCCGGGGCGTCCGGGTCCCCAGGGGCTCGGCCAGGAAGGCTCTCCGGGCTTGCTCGCCTTCCAGAGGGCGAAGTCAAGGGGGTCTTCCTTCCGGTCGTCCACGTCCACGCGCGCGCCCGATTCGAGCTCGTCTATCCGCTTGCCCGATAGCCTCCCGTAGCCGGCAAAGCGCCTCACCCTGAAGAGCACGTCGCCGTCGAGCTCGTAGGCGTAGCCGCTCTCCACGAGAGTGGCTACGACCGATATTATCCTGGCCATCGTCTCCGTGGCCCTCGGCCTCAGGTCCGGCAGCGCCACCCCGAGGGCCTCCATGTCCTCGTCAAAGGCCTTTATATACTTTTCCGCTATCTCCTCCGAGGTCGCCCCCTCCTCGTTGGCCCTGGCGATGATTTTGTCGTCCACGTCCGTGTAGTTGCGGGCGTAGGTGACCCGGTAGCCCCTGTGGCGGAGGTACTTGTAGATGACGTCGAAGGATACGGCGCTTCGGGCGTGTCCGATGTGGCTCATGGAGTAGACCGTGGGCCCGCAGACGTACATCGTCACCCGCGGCGGGTCGGCCGGCTCGAAGGCTTCCTTCTTTCTCGTAAGCGAGTTGTAGACCTTGATAGACATTTACCCTGTCACCGTCCTTGTGCGTTTTTTTTCAGCCCCGTCCGAGCGCCCGGGCGAGCCTCTCGGCGACCCGGTCCTTCTTCAAAAGCTCGAGGACCCTCGTAAGCTCTATGCCGTGCTCTGAGCCCGTAAGCGCGAGCCTTATGGGCATGAAGAGCGCACGGCCGGTCTCGCCCGTGGCCGCCTTCACCTTTTCGATGACCTCGGCCGGGACCGTGCCTTCGAACTCCGGGACCTTTTCCGTCTCGGCCAGCAGCGCCTTCAATACCTTCCCGGCCCCGGGCCCTGAGAGCGCCGTCCTCGCCTCTTCCGTGAGGCGGACGGGGCCGGCGAAGGGCCCGGCGAGCTCGGCGAGCTCCACGAGCGTCGAGGCGTTGGCCTTTACGGCCTTCACTATCTCTTCGAGGTCTCCGGGGGTCCGCTCTCCCTTGAGGGACCGGGGGAGCATCTCGACGAGCTTTGCAGCGGGCGTCCTTTCGATTTCGGCCCTGTTGTAGTTCGTAAGCCGCGCGCGGTCGAAGACCGACGGGCTCGCCGAGAGCCTTTTGGCATCGAACCCGGCCGAGAGCCCGTCGAGCGTCAGGAGCCCCTCTTGCGGCGACCAGCCGAGCCGCGCCATGGCGTTCACCACGGCACCGGGCAGATATCCCTCGCGCCGGAGTTCAGAGAGCGTCGAGCCCCCGTGCCTCTTTCCCAGCGGGGCGCGGTCGGGCCCGAGCACCAGGGGGACGTGGAAGAATTCCGGGACGTCGAGGGCGAGCGCCTCGTACAGGAGTATCTGCCTCGGGGTGTTCGGCAGGTGGTCGTCCCCCCTAATGACGTGCGTTACGGCCATGGAGGAGTCGTCCACCACGGCGGCGAAGTTGTAGGTGGGCGCGCCGTCCGAGGCTATGATTATGAAGTCCCCCATGGCCGAGGGGTCGAATTCCATGGGGCCGTGCACCCCGTCGGTGAAGGCGACCCTGCCTCCGGGCACGCGGAAGCGGATGACGGGCTTGACGCCGGCCGGGGCATCGCTTTCCTTGAGGTCCCTGCACCTGCCGTCGTAGCGCGGGGGGAGCCCCCTGGAGGCCCTCGCCCGGTTCACCTCCCCGAGCCTTTCGGGCGAGCAGTAACACCTGTAGGCGGCCCCGGCCTCGAGGAGCCTACGGGCCTTTCCGGTATAGAGCGCGCCCCTCTCGGACTGGCGGTAGGGGCCGTGGGAGCCGCCCACGTCCGGGCCCTCGTCCCATTCGAGGCCGAGCCACCGGAGGTCTCTTAAGATGGAGGCCTCGAAGGCCTCTGCGGACCTTTCGGGGTCCGTGTCCTCTATCCTCAGGATAAAGGCGCCCCCGTGGCTGCGGGCGAAGAGGTAGTTGAAGAGCGCCGTTCTTGCGCTCCCGACGTGCAGCTCCCCGGTGGGGCTCGGCGCGAACCTGGTCCTCACCGGGCCTCCGGTCACCGCCCCGGCTCCTCGAGGAGCGCCACGGCGTAGGCCTTTATGCCCCCGGAGTCGCCCGTAAACCCGAGCCCCTCCTCGGTCGTGGCCTTGACGCTTACCCTGCCGACGCCGCACCCGAGCCCGGCGGCGATGTTCTCCCTCATCGCTATTATGTAGGGGGCGATCCTGGGCGACTGGCAGACGATGGTCGAGTCCACGTTTGCGACGGCAAGATCGTGGTCGGTGAGGAGCGAGACGGTGTGGGCGAGGAGCCTCATGCTCGATATGTCCTTCCAGGCCGGGTCTCCGGGCGGGAAGTGCGCGCCGATGTCCCCGAGGCACGCCGCCCCCAAGAGGGCGTCTATCACGGCATGGAGGAGCACGTCGGCGTCCGAGTGGCCCGCAAGCCCCTCGGTGTGGGGGACCTCGACGCCGCCGAGCATGAGCCTTCTGCCGGAGGCGAGCCTGTGTACGTCGTAACCGAAGCCTATCCTCATCAAAAATAACCCCCAGTTAAGGCTAACGATACTTCAAACCCCGGGGCCTTGCAACCCCTTTGAGCGTCCGCGCGACGGCCCCCGCGGCTCAGGCCCCGCGTCCGCCGAGTATGGCCTCGGCCGCATGGATGTCCTCGGCCGTCGTTATCTTTATGTTCTCGTAGGACCCGGCCACGAGGGTCACCGCGGCGCCGGTGTTCTCCACGAGCGAGCTCTCGTCGGTCGCGAGGAGGCCCCGCCTGCGGGCCCTTTCGTGGGCCTCGGCCAGCAGGGCGGCGCGGAAGACCTGGGGGGTATGGACGGCCCAGAGCTCGTCCCTCGGGATGGTCCTTACGACCACGGCGCGGGCCGGGTCGGCGGCAGGCTTCGCCGCCTTTATGGTGTCCTTGACCGGAACGGCCGAGACCGCGGCGCCGGTCTCTGCGGCGACCCTTACGGTATCCTCGATTATCCCCGGGGTCACCAGCGGGCGGGCACCGTCATGGACGGCTATTATGTCCCACCCAGGGCCTGCGGCCTCCATGCCGTTGGCCACCGAATCCTGGCGTTCGGCCCCCCCGGCCACTACCCCGGCGACCTTGGCGAAGCCGTACCTTTCAACGACCTCCTCGGTGCAGTAGCCGATATCATCGCCGTCCACGACGACGATGACCGAGTCCACCAGGGGGCAGGCCTCGAAGGCCGCGAGCGTATGGGCGAGCACGGGTCTGCCCGCGAGCAGCATGTAGGTCTTCCTGGTCCCGGGGGAGTTCATGCGTCTCCCGAGTCCGGCCGAGGGGATTATGGCTACTGTCCGGGGCCTCTGCCCGGCTGGGTTTTCCGTCAAGGTCTCTCTCCGAATGGAGCGGGTTCCGGCTATGGTACTATTTTAGGAAGGGAATTTCAACAGGATGGATAGGACGGGATGATGCACGGGCCGGTGAAGTGCAGGGCCCGGGTAAAAGCCTTTTTAAGTATAAACCTCCAGCCCCCAGCCCCCGGCCCCCTGGCCCCCCCCCCACCCCCGACACCCCTCCTCCAGCC
>JBHHVK010000131.1:0-6008 GCA_046754205.1 Thermodesulfobacteriota bacterium | reverse complement strand
CCGAAGAGCAT
Source organism: Thermodesulfobacteriota bacterium (assembly GCA_046754205.1). Taxonomy (GTDB): domain Bacteria; phylum Desulfobacterota; class GWC2-55-46; order GWC2-55-46; family JBHHVK01; genus JBHHVK01. The sequence continues at coordinate 5,997 of JBHHVK010000131.1, read as the reverse complement.
TATCTGCTCGCTGCCCACGTAGAACATGTTCTTTATGCCGGGCACGCCGTCGCGGTCCCGGCCTATGTAGGGCCCGGCCATCTTGAAGAGGTCGTTGCCGATCTCGGTCCTCTCCTCTACGGACAGCCCCGGCGGGGGCACCATGATGTTTATGACCAGGTTCCGGTTGCCCTGGGGCAGGTACTCCATCTTGGGCAGGAGCAGCCAGGCCGAGCCGACGGCGAAGACGGTGAGCGCCGCTATGGTGATTATCCGCGTGGAGGCGCTTCTTACGGCCAGCCCCACCAGCGCCATTACTGCCGCGGACAAACGTGCCCCGGCCCGTGCGATGGCGCTCCCCCGCCCCCCCGGCCCCCCGCCCCCGCCGGGGGCCTTGCGGCCGGCGAGGCTGAAGAGCAGGTTACTGAGCATGGGGATGACCGTGACCGATACGACGAGGCTCAGGGCCACGGAGCAGGTTATGGCTATGGCGATGTCGCGGAAGAGCTGGCCCGCCTCCTCCTTTATGAATATCACCGGCAGGAAGACCGCCACGGTCGTGACCGTGGATGCGAGTATCGCCCCCCAGACCTCGCTGGTGCCGTCGTAGGCGCTCGCAAAGGGGGTCTTGCCCATGGACCTGTGGCGGTCTATGTTTTCGAGGACCACGATGGCGTTGTCCACGAGCATGCCCACGGCAAAGGAGATGCCCGCCAGGCTCACCACGTTGAGGTTCCTGCCGAGCGCGTTCATGAGGATGAAGGTGCCAACGATGGAGATGGGGATGGCCGTGCCCACGACCACGGTGGAGGAGAGGCTTCGGAGGAAGACCAGGAGCACTATGACGGCGAGCGCGCCGCCGATGAGGATGTTCGTCCTCACCAGGCTTATGGCGCCACTGATGTAGGGCCTCTGGTCATAGACCCAGTCGAGGTATATCCCCTCGGGGGCGAGCTTGTTCTCGTTAATCCAGCGTACCGCCTCCTCGGTCCTGTCCGTGACCTCGAGTATGTTCGCCCCGGGCTCGGGCTTTACGCCTATGGCTATGCCCTCGGTGCCGTTGTGTATCATGGCCACGGTGCGCTTGGCGTAGCCGTACCCGACCGTGGCAACGTCCCCGATGACGACCCGCCTCTGGCCGGTGGACCTTATTACCGTGGAGGCGATATCCTCGGGGGAGTTGAAGTTCCCCACGGTCCTTATCCGGTAGTTCCTCCTGTCGAGGCCCATGGTCCCGGCCGAGACGTTCACGTTCTCGGTTGCGAGCACCCGGACCAGGTCGTCGATGGTGAGCCCGTAGGCGGCGAGCCTTTCGGGGCTGGCGACGACGTGCATCTCCGCTTCGGTCCCGCCGGCCGTGAAGAGGTCGGAGACGCCCTCGACCCTCTCGATGTGCTGGCGCACCTCGTTTTCGAAAAATGTCCGGTAGGTCGAGATCGGCCTCTGGTTGCCCTCCAGGGGCTTGAGTATCATCCAGATGACGGGGCTGGTGGCGGCGCCGGAGGCGCTTATGACGGGCCTGTCGACGTTTTCAGGGTAGGAGGGGACCTCGTCGAGCTTGTTGGAGACCCTGAGGAGCGCGTCGTCCACGTCGGTCCCTATCTTGAACCGCAGGGTGACCGTTCCCTGGTCGTTGAAGCTCGAGCTCTCCATCTCCAGGAGCCCGGTGACCCCCTTGAGGTACTTCTCCTGCTCCTCTATTATGTCCCGCTCTATCTCGTAGGGGGTGGCCCCGGGCCAGGTGGTGGTGATGGTTATCTCGGGCTCGGTAACCGTGGGGCTCAGCTGGTAGGGCATGCCGTAGAGCCCGATGAGCCCGAAGAGCACCACGAGGATGACCCCGACCGTTACGGAGACCGGTTTTTTTATGGCGAAGCTGATCAGGTCCATAGAGACTCAAGGCTCGGGCTTTCTATTTTTCCCCGGCCGCCCCCCGCCCCCCGGCCCCCTTGACGACCACGGGCTGGTCGTCGCGGAGCCGCTCGTTGCCCTTTACGACCACGGCCGTCCCTTCGGAGATGCCGGCGACCCCGGCCTCCCCGCCGCTCCAGCCGAGGACCTTTACGGGCGTCATCTTCGCCTTGCCCTCCAGGACGGTGAAGACCACGGTTCGGCCGAACTTCTCTATGACCGCGTCCCTCGGGACGATGACGGCCTCGACCCTGGTCCCCCTCGGCAGCGTGGCCACGGCCTCCATCCCCTCCATCAGGGTCCCGTCGTTGGTCAGCCTTATCTTCACCGGGAAGGTCCTCGTCCGGACGTCGCCTCTCGGCACCACTGCCACGACCCGCCCGGCGTAGGTACGGCCGAGCGAGCGCACCGGGACAGGGGCGCCCTCTTTTACGCCCGAGGCGACCTCCTGGGGCACGTCCACGACGACGTCAACGACGTCGACCCCGGCGAGCGTGGCTATCGTGGCGCCCGGCTCCACCCACTCGCCCCTCTCGACGTGCCTTGCCAGCGCCACCCCGGTGAAGGGGGCGGGGATGGTCTTTTTACCGAGCTCCGCCTCGAGGCGTTCGAGGTCGGCCTTGAGTGAGGCCGCGCTCCCGGTAAGGCTCTTTTCGAGGAGCCTCGCGTCGTCGTAGGCCTTCCTGCTCGCCAGCCCCTTGTCGAAGAGCCCCCTGGTCCTCGCCAGGTCTATCTCCGCCCTTTCGAGGTCGGCGGAGGCCTGAACGTATTTCGCACTCGTCCCCTCGATGGACTTCTCCATCAGGTCGGAGCGGAGCCTGGCCAGCGTATCCCCGGCCCTGATGCGGTCGCCCTCCTCGAAGGGAGCCTTCTCCACGAGCCCCCGCACCTCCGCGGCCACCTCTGAGACCTCCCTGTAGTATACCGTTCCGGAGAATTCGGCCTCCGGGGCGATTACCCCGGAGGTCGCCGTGGCGGTGACCACGAGCGCGGGAGGGGGGCCGGGGGGGCCGTCTTGCCCTTCGGCCCGGCCCGGGCAGGCCCCCGAGATGAAGAGCGTGAAGGCGAGTGCGAAGACCATCGCGGCTCTGGTGCCTGAGAGTCTCTGGATCATGGTTCCCCTCCGTGGAGAAGATGTCTAAAGGGGTATGTACCCGCCGGACGGGCGGAGGGCGCGGAAGAGGCGGCCGGGGGGGGGTGCATCGCCGGCCCTGTCGGCAAAGCAATACATTACTATCGGCATAACCGTTTGTCAACTTTATCCGGGACGCGGCCTCCGTGGCCTCAGAGGCCTGCGCGAGTTTTGACGGCGGGGGTGAAGTTGCGCATTTTTGCAACCCTGACATAAATCATGTTTTCGTCCGCTTCCCGCTGTTACCATGTCAGGCATTGACGGATATTATTCCCATCATTAAAGGAGGGTTGTCGCTATGACAAAGGTCTCTGCAAGGAACATGTTTATCGGGGCGACGGTCGTGGTGTCGGTGGTCTTTCTCTACATGACCTACCTGTCCCACAAGGCCTTCTCCGTTCAGACCCATCCGGAGAAGATCACCGAGCAGGTGGCCCACGGCAAGAAGGTCTGGGAGAGGCACGCCTGCATCGACTGCCATACGCTCCTCGGCGAGGGCGCCTACTACGCCCCCGAGCTCAGCAACGTCATCGAAAGGCGCGGAGAGGCGTACGTAAGGATTGTGCTCGAGACCGCCGCCGTGCAGGGCTGGGGCACGACGAGGAAGATGCCGCAGTTCGACCTCTCAAAAGAGGACATAGACGACCTGATAGAGTTCTTCAAGTGGATGAACGAGATAGACACCCAGGGGTGGCCGCCCAACGTCCAGGGATAGGGGACCAGGTGACGACCCGGGGGCCATCCTCTTCAACATTCAAAAACAATCCAAGGAGTTGAGGACATGAATTACAAGTACGAATCGCAGCGTGTCAGCTACCCGTACTTCGTGGTGGCGATGATACTCTTCGGGGCGCAGGTGCTCTTCGGTCTCATAATCGGGGCTCAGTACCTCTGGCCGGACCTGCTCTTCCCGGCCGTACCCTTCAACATCGCGAGGATGATACACATAAACCTGCTCGTTGTGTGGCTCATCTTCGGTTTCATGGGCTCGGCCTTCTACCTGTTGCCGGAAGAGGTGGAAGGCGAGATATACAGCACCAAGCTCGCGCTCGTCACGTGCGGGCTCTTCCTGGTCGGCGGGGCCACGGCCATCGTCGGGTATCTCTTCAGGTGGCATGACGGCAGGGAGTTCCTCGAGCAGCCCACTCTTATAAAGGTGGCGATAGTCATAGTCGTGCTCCTGTTTATCTTCAACATGATAATGACGATGATAAAGGGCAGGCGCAGGACGAGCATAAGCGTCGTCCTCCTCATCGGGTTCCTGGGCCTTGCGGTCTTCTACCTCTTCGCCTTCTTCAAGCCCGACAACATGACCATGGACAAGTACTACTGGTGGTGGGTCGTGCACCTCTGGGTCGAGGGCGTCTGGGAGCTCATCATGGCCTCCTTCCTGAGCTTCCTTCTCATAAAGCTCACCGGCATAGACCGCGAGGTGGCGGAGAAGTGGCTCTACGTCATAATTGGGCTTACCTTCCTGACGGGCATCATAGGCACCGGCCACCACTACTACTGGATAGGCACACCGGCCTTCTGGCAGACATGGGGGGCGTGGTTCTCGGCCATAGAGGTGCTGCCCTTCGCCGCGATGGTGGCCTTTACCTTCAAGATGGTCAGCAAGCGCGCCCGTGAGCACCCGAACCGCGCCGCCGTGCTCTGGACCGTTGGTGCCGCCGTCCTGAGCTTCCTCGGGGCCGGGGTCTGGGGCTTCATGCACACCCTGCCCCAGATAAACTACTACACCCACGGCACCCAGATGACGGCGAGCCACGGGCACCTCGCCTTCTTCGGCGCCTACGCTGTGATCGTGCTCGCCATGACGAGCTACGCCGTGCCGAACATCAGGAAGAGGACGGGGATCATCACCCATCAGAAACAGGAGATATTCGCCTTCTGGACCATGGCGGTCTCGATGCTCTTCATCGCCCTGTCGCTGACGGGCGCCGGCATAGTCCAGGTCTACCTCCAGAGGGTGCTCGGCATGGGTTACATGGAGACGCAGTCCTACATGACGGTCTTCTACGCCATCAGGCTCTTCTTCGGCTTTACCTTCTCCGTGGGGCTCGTCGTATACCTCTATGACTTCTTCATCCCGTCCAGGACCGGTCAGGCTCAGTCCGGGGTGTAGAGGGGGAGTCCGTTATGAGCACAACCAAGGCCGGCGCGGCCCCTGCCGGGGCCGCGCCAAAGGGCAAGGAACCCTATTACAGGCCCGTGGGCCCCGAGGTCGAGGTCTTCGAGGCCGCCTATCACGCGCGCATGGCCGTGCTCCTGAAGGGCCCCACCGGGTGCGGCAAGACCAGGTTCGTAAGCCACATGGCCTGGCGCCTGGGCCTGCCGCTCCACTCCGTTGCGTGCCATGACGACCTTACCGGCTCGGACCTCGTGGGCAGGTACCTCATAAAGGGGCGCGAGACCGTCTGGATAGACGGTCCGCTCACCACGGCCGTGCGCGACGGCGGCATCTGCTATCTCGACGAGGTGGTGGAGGCGAGAAAGGACACCACGGTCATAATCCACCCCCTCTCGGACTTCAGGCGCGCCCTGTCGGTCGAGAGGACGGGCGAGGTCCTCCACGCGCCAGACACCTTCATGCTCGTGGTCTCCTACAACCCCGGGTACCAGCACATCCTGAAGGACCTGAAGCCTTCGACGCGCCAGAGGTTCGCGGCCATCGAGTTCGACTATCCGCCCGAGGAGCTCGAGTCCGAGATCGTCGCCGCCGAGAGCGGGCTCGACGCGGCCGCCGCCGGCAAACTGGTCCGGGCGGGCCGGAGGATGAGGACCCTCGTGGACTCGGGCCTCGAGGCGGCCCCGGGCACCAGGCTCCTGGTCCACGCGGCCACCTTGATGCAGCGTGGCCTCGACCCCCGGACCGCCTGCGCCGCGGCGATAACCCGCCCGCTTACGGACGACGCGGAGATGGCCGAGGCGATGACGGACATAATAAAGGCCACCTTCTGATGGAACACCTCATA
>JBHHVK010000130.1:0-6047 GCA_046754205.1 Thermodesulfobacteriota bacterium | reverse complement strand
GCGAGGTCCTCGGCCAGAGGCCCATGAGCCAGAGGCGCGACGTATTCGAGCGCATCGAGAGGGAATGCGGCCTCACCGGGCTCATACTCCGTCCCCTCTGCGCCCACGCCCTCGAGCCGACAAAGGCCGAGAAAGAGGGGCTGGTGGACAGAACGAGGCTCCTCGGGGTCGTGGGCAGAAGCAGGCGCGAACAGATCGACCTTGCCGAGAGGCTCGACGTGGTCGATTACCCCTGTCCCTCGGGCGGGTGCCTCCTTACTGACAGGGTCTTCTCCAGGAAGGTCCGCGACCTCCTGGACCACAAGGACGGGCTTACTACCAAGGACCTGCTGCTCCTCAAGGCCGGACGCCACTTCAGGCACGGCGGAGTGAAGGTCGTGGTGGGCAGGGACGAGGCGGACAACAGGCGTCTCAAGACGCTCGTTCAGCCCGGGGATACCTTCCTCGAGCCCGTGGGCTTCCACGGTCCCGCGGCACTGGTAAGCGGCGGAGGCCCGCACGGGGCCAACGGCGCCGTGGGTTTCGCCGCCGGCCTCATCATGAAGTACGCCGGCGGCAAGGCGGGCAAGATCTGCCGCGTGAGGGCCGCCTCTGATGGGGCCGACGAGGAGATTGAGGTAAGTGCCCCTGCCACGGACGCCGAGGTCGAAACGGCGAGGGTCTGCTGAGGGTCACGTAAGGACTGAAGAGAGGGCGGGTCCATGGAGCAGGTTGAAAGGGAGACGGAGAGGGCGCGGAGCCGGGGCGTGGAGGTGGCCGGGCCTGAGCCATTTGAGATGGACGCCGCAAGAGGCAAGCTCGAGGCCTTGAAGGGGATACTCGACCGGATGGGGTCCGTGGTCGTGGCCTTCTCCGGAGGGGTGGACTCGACCTTTCTGCTGAAGGTGGCCTCGGACGTGCTCGGCGACGGGGCCGTTGCCATAACGGCCACGAGCTCCACCTACCCGGCCCATGAGCTCACCGAGGCGCGCTCGCTCGTCCGGTCCCTGGGGGTGGCCCACCTCGTGGTGGAGTCGGGCGAGCTCGATATACCCAACTTTTCGGAGAATACGGAGAAGCGGTGCTACTACTGCAAGACGGAGCTCTTCGGCATCGCCCTTGAAAGGGCGAGGTCCCTGGGGTTCGGTTTTGTGGCCGACGGCTCCAACGCCGACGACCTCGACGACTTCAGGCCCGGAGGCGCGGCGGCCAGGGAGCTCGGCGTCAGGAGCCCGCTCCAGGAGGCGGGGCTCGCCAAGCGGGAGATAAGGTGGCTGAGCCGCGAGCTGGGGCTCGGTACCTGGAACAAGCCCGCCCTGGCGTGCCTCTCATCGAGGTTCCCCTATGGAACGGAGATAACCGAGGAGCGTCTTTCACTGGTCGCCCGGGGCGAGGCCCTCCTGCGGGACCTCGGCTTCATCCAGTTCCGGGTCCGCTACCACGGCGCTTCCGTCCGCATAGAGGTGGCCCCCCGGGAGATTGCCTTCTTTTCGGACGAAGGGCTCAGGGCCGCCGTTGTGAGCGGTTTTAAGGAGATAGGCTTCACCTATGTGACCGTGGACCTCGAGGGCTACAGGACCGGCTCCATGAACGAGGTCCTGGGGGGCAGGTGAGTTGAGGGGGTAGAGGGCGGGCGCCGTGCAGGAGGCGGGGCCGGGGGCGGTGGGTCAAAAATCGTCTTTACGCGCAGGATTGCGCGCCTCTTCTATCCACGTGCCGAGGTGGTGCTTGACCAGGGCCTTGAAAAAGTCGTCTTCCGGGTTGAGCATCTCATAGATGACGATGGGGTTGTTCCCTTCGAAGCCCTTGAATATCACCTCGCCTATCCTCGCGAAGGCCTCTATGGTCGTGGCCCCCTTGACGACTTCCACCCCGAACCATATCTCCAGCTCGGGGAAGGGGAAGAAGAAGGCGTCGAGTATCCCCATGTCGAGCTTACCGACCTCCACCACCTTCTTGAAGAACTCCTTTGTGCCCCTGTTCTCCCGCATATAGGCGTCGAGGGCCTCCTGGCTGATGGCCTGGCCCTTGTTGTAGATGTCCGTGGTGGCGGTCACCAGCCTCAGCGAGCTGAAGGTTTCGCCCGCGGTTATCTTCTTAAGGTCGCGCAGGAACTCGGCGGCCATTATCTTCGTCATCGCCTCGGCCGCCGCGGGTTTGCGCCTGGTAATGAGCTTTTCGAAGGGCGCTTCGAGCTCCTGGGGCATCCTGAGGGAGTAAATCCTTTCTATGAAGACTTGAAAGGGGTACCTGAGCCCTGGATTCTTCCTCTTCTTCCTCTCGCTTTCGAGGAGTATCTCGTGTTTTGTCCTCACCAGCGAGTTCCTGTACGTCCCCCTGGCGCTCTCGTTTATCTTCTCGCCTATGGCCACCTTCACCGGGCCGGTGAAGTCCCTGGCGGTGTCTATGACCATGGTTTCGGCCTTGGCCCCGTAGGAGATGTAAAGGCCGGCCTCGAGCTCTCCCTTTATCGACGCCTCGAGCTCCTCGCGGTAGGTGTTATCGAGCCTGTGCTCCTCCTCTCCAAGGGCGATGAGCCGGTCCTCGAGGCCGCACTCGTCCCTGTTGAGCGCCGCGTTCAGCTTCTCGCGCCTGGCCTTGAGCTCGGCCCTCTTCCGGTCGAACCTCTTGTGCACCTCTTCTATGAGCTCTTCGGCCTTCTTTGGAGGGAGCCTCTTCTCCAGATTCTCCCGGTACCGCCGGATTATCCTCTGGATGTCACTGCCAAGACGAACGAGGCTGGTTACGCCTCCAGAGAATATCGCCGCGTCCCCCGGCAGGTTCGTAAGCGTTATCCCCCTCTCGTCGGCGGCCACCCCGGTGCCTGCGCCGTACCGTCCCGCGGCGTTGAGGATGGGCCTGTAGAAGTACTCCTTCATGAAGTCCGCCATGGCTATTTCCTTCACCTTTAGGGTCTTCCTGGTGAAGTCCTTCATGTCTATGAAGAGCTGGCCGGCCTGGGCGAGCTCAAGCGTATTCAGAACGGGCCTGTCGTCCGCGGAGAAGCGGTAGAGGCGCCCCTTGGCGTACTCCTCCTTGAGCATCCTGCCGTCGAACTCCTTGCGCCTGTCGGCGAGATACCCCCGCATGAGCCCCTCGAACCTCTCCACGTGCTCGTCGAACCTGTGGGCGCAGAAGGCCTCGATGACGCAGGCCAGCTCCCCGGTCTCCTCGGTCCTGCCGCTCCAGAGGAGACCCGAGAGCCTGGACTTCTTGAAGGAGGCGAGGAACTTCTGGAATTCGGCGATACGGAGGGCCTTTTTGGGGTTGTTGGCGAACCTCTTCCTTACGCCCTCGAGGGAGGCGGCGAGGTCCCCGCAGAGCTTCGGGCTTGCCAGGTAGCTCTTTATGAGCCGGTCCTCGGCGTAGAGCTCATGGAGGTGCCTCCGGGACGACGAGCCGGGTAGGTCGAACTCCATCAGGTAGGTGAGCGTTTCCCGGCGGAACCGGTTTATGTCGTGCTGCAGCTTTACCGCCTCCATGACCTCCTGCCTCTCCTTGACCCTCTTGAGGGTGGACCACACCAGCCTGGACGAGCTCTCCACCCCCTCGATGAAGTCGCCGCCGTAGGGGAGGATCGCCTCGTAGGTCTCAGAGTTGAGCGCGTATGGGTTGAGCGAGCCCGATAGGAGGTTGCCGGGTATGGCGAGGAAGCTCTTGGGGACCACGGACGAGCGCAGCATGAAGTCCACGCCGGCCCTGTAGTAGGAGACCCCGGTCGCCTTGAGGCGTCTGAGCGTGGAGGCGAGGGCCTCCCTGAAGAGGACGAAGATGGATATCCCCACGGCGTGGTCGAGCTTTTCGTAGGAGAGCCCCTTTATCCGGACGTCCTTCAGGAGCGCCTTCTTCTTGCCGGCCGTCCTTATGAAGGCGAGGAGCGCAAGGTGGCTCGTGGGCTCCTCCCAGCCGCCCTTGGCCTCGTCCTTCAGGGCCTTTTCGAACATGTGATCGACCCATTTGATGAAGCGCGCCGCCTGCCCGCCGGGACAGAGCCAGGTCGAGAGTATGGAGGCGTCGACCGCCGGGGTGGAGACGAGGATCTCCGAGGCAATCCTCTTTTCCAGGGAGTCCTCTATGAAGGTGTTGGTGAGATAGGCCCTATCCTTCAGGGGCTGGAGCGGCGCGACAGGCGCGCCGGGGGCCGGGGCGCTCGTTACGTCCTCGGCGCAGTCGGGCTCGAAACGCGTCTTCAGGAGCCTTGTCAGGCCCATCATGGCCCCTTCGACCACGGCCTCGTCGTCGGCCCCCAGATGGTAGGGGACCTTGAGCTCGGCTATGGTCTCGCCGTGCTTGAACCTGAGGCGGCCGGGCTCAAGCGTCCAGACCCGGCCGTAGACTATATCGGAGCGGTGGCCTTCGAGGAGGGCGTCGCATATGGCGAGTCTCTCCTCCACGTAGGGACGGACGAGAGTACAATCCGTCCCGGCGGTATCTATCTTGGGCAGACCCATAGCGTCAATCCAGACTTGCGTAATCAGCGGTTCGGGGCGGGCACGCCCCGCCGCCCTTGTATGTACCCTCTGTCCTGGGTTAAGATAGAGGCGTAGCCGTGCCCCTCGGCCCATACGCCCCCGGGCGCCGTCCTGGATAGGGCCGTTAAAGCCCCGGGGGATAAGAGCCGATATTCACATTATGTATTTCGTCAGTTCGCAGGATTTCTGAAAGGGGAAATTCGACCTGTTGAAGATTGTCAGCGTTGTGGGCGCGAGGCCCAACTTCATGAAGATAGCCCCGGTGGCGGACGCAATCGCCTCCTACAACTCCGGGGCGGAGGAGGATGCGCGGATCCGTCACGTCCTCGTCCACACGGGCCAGCACTACGACGAGAGGATGAGCAAGCTTTTTTTCGAGGACCTCTGCATCCCCAGGCCGGACGTGGACCTCGGGGTCGGCTCCGGCTCGCACGCCGAGCAGACCGCCGAGGTGATGAAGCGTTTCGAGAAGGTCGTCCTCAAGCAAAGGCCCGATTTCGTACTCGTGGTGGGGGACGTGAACTCGACCATAGCCTGCGCGCTTACGGCCGCGAAGCTCGGCGTGGGGGTCATACACGTGGAGGCCGGCCTCCGGAGCTTCGACCGCTCCATGCCGGAAGAGATAAACAGGCTCCTTACGGACGCCATTTCGGACGTCCTCTTCACCACGGAGAGGTCGGCCATGGAAAATCTCGCAAGGGAGGGCATACCCGGGGACAAGGTCTTCTTCGTGGGCAACGTCATGATAGACACCCTCCTGAAGAACGTCCGGAAGTCAGAGGGGTCCGCCATCCGGGAGGACCTGGGGCTCGGGGAGGGGCCCTACGGGGTTCTCACCCTCCACAGGCCCTCGAACGTGGACGACCCCGGGAAACTCACCCTCATCCTCGACGCCCTCGTGGAGATTTCACGAGAGATTCCAATAGTTTTCCCGATCCATCCGAGGACGATGACGAGGCTCGGCGAGTTCGGCCTCGACGGCCACATCACCCCTCTCGAGGGCGGACGCCGCGTCGATGGCGGGGGCATCTACGCCACGGACCCGCTCGGCTACCTCGACTTTCTCTGTCTCATGGCCAACGCCGGGGTGGTGCTCACCGATTCCGGCGGCATCCAGGAGGAGACTACCATACTCCACGTGCCCTGCATAACCATGCGGGAGAACACCGAGCGGCCGGTGACGCTGACCGAGGGCACGAACCGGCTCGTGGGCACGGACGGGGACAAGATCATCCGCGCCTGCCGTGACGCCCTCGAGGGGAGATTCCCCAGGGGCGACGGCCCGGAGCTATGGGACGGGAAGGCATCGGAGAGGATCGTAAGCGTCCTGGTCGAGCGGTTTCTATGACCCTTCAGGCCGCGGCCGGCCCTTGAGGGTTATCAAAAAAAAATCTTTTACTAATGAAATTTTAACCTCCGGCGCGTATAATAAAACAGCAATAATCTCAGTGGCTTAGGCCCACTCAAGGGAGGCTTTCAGGCTTATATATGAAAAAGATTCTCGTAACAGGCGGACTCGGCACCGTAGGGCACGTGCTCGCCCATGAGCTCGAAAGGAGGGGCCACGAGGTCTGGGTCTGCGACCTGCCCCATCAC
>JBHHVK010000129.1:0-6069 GCA_046754205.1 Thermodesulfobacteriota bacterium | reverse complement strand
GGAGCAGAGCTTTACCTCGCAGCCCTCGCAGTCGGTAAAGTCGTATATCGCTATCCTCAGCTTCTTCAAATCTCCGGCCTCAGTCCCAGTTACCTTCTATCTGATAGAGGTTGAATACCGGGCCGTCGGTGCAGACGTACTTTTCCCCGGTAACGCAGTGCTGGCACCTGCCCACGCCGCACTGCATCCTGCGCTCGGCGCTTATGAATATCCTCCTCGCGGAGATGCCCACGGGGTTTACGAGGTACTCGATGGAGTCGACCATGGGCCCGGGGCCGCACATCACGACAGCCGTATTGGCCGTATCGAGCTTTATCGAATGGAGGCAGTCGGAGACGAAGCCGACCCGGCCCTTCCAGCCCGGGGCGGGCCTGTCGACCGTCGTGATGACGTCTATGGACCGGGACCACCTCTCCAGGTCCCTCTTGAGGAGCAGGTCGTCGGGGGTCCTCGCGCCGTAGATGAGGTGGACCCGGCCGTAGCGGCCCCGGTTCCTCACGATGTGCCTCGCAAGGGCGGCTATGGGCGGTATTCCGCAGCCGCCGGTAACGAGCAGGACGTCCATGCCGGAGAAGAACCCCAGCGGGTAGCCGTTGCCGTAGGGGCCCCTGAGCGTCATGGCCGCGCCCCTGGCGAGCCCGTGCATCGCCCCTGTCAGCTGCCCGACGCTCCTTACGAGCAGCTCGATATGGGAGGTCTCGCGGGGGTCGGAGGCGACCCCGAAGGGGGCCTCCCCGTAACCCCAGAGGCCGGCGAGCACGAACTGGCCGGGGATGAAGACAAGGCCGTCCCTGTCCACCGGGAAAGGCTCGCCCCCGGCCCTCCTCAGACGGAAGAGCTTTACGTCGGCGGAGTGTCTCTCGACCTTCACGACCTCGACCCGCTCCGGCTCGTATATGTTCTCCATGCCGCCCCCGTCCGGCGTCAGCGCCTGCGTTTTTTGTACCTTGCCACTATGTCCAGCAGCACTTCCTCGATATCTATCCTGGCGGGGCAATGGGTCCGGCACATGCCGCAGGCGACGCACTGCGCCCTGCCGAATTCGAGGAAGGACCTTACGAACTTGTGATAGAACCAGTTGTAGTACCTCTCCCTGATGGTCCGGTGAAAGTTCCCGCCCCCGGCCACCCTGGCGAAACCCGGCAGCGTGCAGGCGTCCCACTTCCTGCACCTCCTGGCGGCCGCGCCCGATAGGTCCATGCCGTCCTCGATGGAGAAGCAGTGGCAGAGCGGGCAGACGTAGGTGCATATGCCGCAGCCGAGGCACTCCCGTCCGAGCCTCTCCCATATGGCCGGATAGCCCTTCCATGACCACTCGACGGCGTCCTTGAGGAGCTCCGTGTCCATGAATAGCTCCTGGAGCCGGGGCATGGCCCTCTCTTCGCTCCTGGACCGGGCGCGGCCTTCGGTGGACTCTATGTCAGGCAAAAACCTCCTTATCACCTCCTGGCCGAGGGCGGTTATCGCCTGCACGCGGTAGGCGTCCCGCCGGAGGTCGGATAGTATGACGTCGCCGCCGGGCGCCACCTCGAAGCGCTCTCCGGTCACACCGATGAGCAGCGCCCGCCTCCTCCGCCTGAAGTAGTAGTAGTCCCGCTCCGGGTTACTCATGATCTCGTCGAGGAAGGTAATGGCCTCGAGCTCGCGGAGGGTCAGCCCGAAGAGGGCGAACGCCCTCGGGGCCGGAGGGGTTGTGGCCGCGCCGCCGTTGAGGGTGACGTTGAAGGTGGTCTCCTCTGGCGGAAAGAAGTACTTCTTGGGCGGCAGCTCGTCGCCCCTCACGTCGAAGACCTCGTACTCCCTCTCGAGCCTTTGAAGGAAGGCGTCCGTATCCGCTTTTTTGATTATCCTCATAACGGGCGTAACCATGCTCAAGGGGTTGGGGCCGAGCTCGTCTCTTCGCAAATATACACCATCTCCGACCGCTGCGCCAGTGATAATGGGCCTCGCCGGCCCCCGCAGGCCCGGTCCCGATCGTCCCTTACAACCCGGCCCTTCGAGGGTCCGCCCGAGACAGGGCCGGGCGGCTCCGCCGCCACCCTTGACCCGCCCCCCCCAGCCCACCCTTCATTCCGGTTTCCGGTGTTTAAGGCGGATAAAGAAGAGGCAGGCTCTCAAGAGCCCTGCCTCTTCCCGCTGCGCCCCGCCTGTTCACACATAAGTCCGGGTCCAAGCGTCATATCGTGCCTTTACTTTGAGGCCAGGTCCTTCAGGTAGCCCACGAGGGCCTCCACGTCCCCGTCGGGCATGGCCTTCTGGGCCGGCATGCCGATGGCGAACTTCTTGTACTTCTTGGCGGCCCCCTGGCGGCCGTTCTTGATGGTGGCTGCTATGTCGGCCTTGTCGGCGCCCTTTATCCACTCGTTGCCCGCGAAGGCCGGGGCCATGGCGGTGCCCTTGCCGCCGGCGCCGTGGCAGGCCGCGCACTTGGCCTTGAAGATGGCTGCGCCGTCGGCGGCCCCGGCTGTGCCGGCAAGGCCTATGGTCGCGGCGAAGAGCAGTGTGAGCATAAGGGTCCTTTTCATAACGTCCTCCTTCTTGTCTATGCTTGGTTTAGAAGTCAATCGGTATTACCACTCCATCGGTTATCCCGCTGCCCGTGATGACGGCTACCTCCACCGCCCTCTTGCCGGCCGGTCTCGGGCCGAGCGGGGCGAGCGTCATCTCAAGTATCACGGTCTGCTTCATCTCCACCTCCCTGGTGAAGAGGCCGAGCTCCCTGAAGCCCGAAAGCTCCCGGCGGGATATCTTATTCCTGCCGGGCCGGGAGCCGGTCCAGCGCCCCAGGACCCTGACGGCGCCGGTTGAGGGCGCCCCCGCGTTGCGCAGGCTTATCTTCAGGCTAAGGCCACTCCCTGCTCCTGAGCCAGATATAACGCCCCGGCCGACCTTCCATGAGGACCCCTCCGCCGCGGCCCCAGATGATGTCAGTATGACGGCCAGAAGCGCCGTGACGAATATGCATGCCGACGAGCGCCACCGGAGAAGGTCCAATATTTCCATTAAAAAGGTCTTGCCCATGGCCTGAGCTTGCCATCTTTTCGACCCCGTGCATATATCTACCTTATAAGGCCTTTCACTATCACATGGGGTAAGCACCTGCTCCCACGTTTTCCTGCCCTCTAACATTGCAACCTCCGTGCCATGATTTAAAGCCTTTGAAATTACGGCTTTTTTTGCCACAGGCCTGCTTTTTTCGCCGATTTCAGGCCGAATTATGAATTTCATTTCTGAAATTATTTCATTTTTGAAATTATTTGCCGCGATTATGACACACCTCCCCTCGGCTTCTTCTCGATATGGTGTCTCTTCTTGAGGCGGTGGAGCTTGGTCTGGGTGAGGCCGAGTGATGCGGCGGCCTCTTTCTGGTTGGCGGCCTTATCAAGGACCGCCTTCAGGCATATCGACTCGCACCTGTCCATGATCCTCTCCCAGCCGTCTTCGGAGAGCTCCTCCTCGCGGAGCCCGCAGAGGCCGAGGAGTGACTCGAAGATGTCCCCCTCGGGCGCCGTACGCCCACCCCGGGCCGCCTCAGCCGGCCTCGCCCCGGCGCGGTCCGGTTTGAAGTCGTCGGGGCCGAGGACCTTTGAGCCCGCAAGGGCCACGGCCCTGGCTGTCATGTTCTCGAGCTCCCGTATGTTCCCGGGCCAGTCGTAGGAGGAGAGGAGCCTCAGGGCCGATGGGGAGACGCCGACGACCTCGCGGTCGAGCTTGCGGCTGTAGAGCCCTATGAAGTGTTGTACGAGCGCGGGGATGTCCTCGAGCCTGTCGCGCAGGGGGGGGCAGGTGAGCTCGACCACCTTGAGCCTGTAGTAGAGGTCCTCCCTGAAGGACTTACCCCTCACCTCTTCGGCGAGGTCCTTGTTGGTCGCGGCGATGACACGGACGTCCACGGAGACATGAGACTCGCCGCCGACCCTGGAGAACTCGCCGGACTGCAGGACCCGCAGGAGCTTGGACTGGGCCTCCAGCGGTATCTCGCCCACCTCGTCGAGAAAGATGGTGCCCCCGTCGGCGGCCTCGAACTTCCCCTTTCTCATGGACGTCGCCCCCGTAAAGGCCCCCTTTTCGTGGCCGAAGAGCTCGTTTTCTATGAGGTTGGGCGGCAGGGCCGCGCAGTTTACGGTTACAAAGGGGCCCTTCGAGCGCCTGCCCGACTCATGGAGGTACCTGGCGACAAGCTCCTTGCCGGTCCCGCTCTCCCCGGTTATCAGTACCGTAACGGGAAGAGAGGCCACCTGCCTGGCCCTGGTCAACAGCTCTCTCAAGGCGCCGTTGGCGCCGATGATATCGCCGGGCTTGTGGAGCATCTTGAGCTCTTCCCTGAGCGCGGCGTTCTCCTCGGCAAGCTGCTCCTTCAATCCCTTTATCTGGGAAAGCTGCGCCGTCAACGTCCTGTTGAGCTGGTTTATCCTGTCGGCCGACCTGATCTCCCTCTTTCGGAACTCGATGATGTCAAGGCGCATCCGGTTGAAGGCCCTGGCGAGGTTCCCTATCTCGTCATCGCCCTTTGCCTCCACGGGCTCTCCCCATTCGCCGCGGCCTATTCCGATGGCCTTTTCCTCGAGGGCCTCGAGCCTTGCAACCATCCTCTTGCCGTAGGCGAAGGCCCCGAGACCGGCGATAATGAGGACGGGCACCGTTACGCCGATTATCCAGAAGAGCTCGTAGAGCGCCTTCTGGAATATGTGCCCGGTCGAGAAGCTCACGACAAGCGCGCCTATGGGGAAACCCTTGTACTGGAGGAGGCCAGCGACCGAGAACCTGTCCTTTCGGGTCGCCGTCACCTCGGAGAGGCGCGAGGGCTTGCCTTCCGCAAGGAGCGGAGGCACGGGATAGGTCTTGCCGTATTCCTCGGGGATGGAGTGCGCCTTTATCCGCCCGTCGGGCAGGATGACGTAGGCCTCGATTATGTAGAGGTGCCTGCGGCTCAGGAGCTCGTACAATAGCGCATCGAGCAGGACGTCGTCATTGGCCTCGATAGCCCTGGAAAAGGAGAGGGCCGCGGCCTCGACCATCGCCTCTGACCGGTGCACCGTCTCGGTATAGGCGCGTCTCTGGTTGAAGTAGTAAAGGGTTACGCCTATGACAAGCGTGGCGAAGGTTATGGAGAGGAAGACGGTTATGGCGAGCTGTTGTCGCAGTCCGAGTTTTTTCACCTTAAACCCTGTGAGGCCGGTAAAAAGGGCCACGAAGGCCGGGGGTACGCCCGCTCTTTTAATGGCCGGCCCGAAGAAACGAAGGGGAGGGGCCGCATCGAGGGCCCCGGCCAGGCTGCCCATGGCCCGAAAGGCCCTATTGTACACCCGCCCCCGCCTTCCGTCAACAGCAGGGCACTTGCCGGTCAGGGTCGGGGATGATGATGAAATCAGCGCCGCTCGCGGAGCGGCATGGAGAGGATGGAAGGGGCCGCGGACCCAACGGCCCGGCGCCGTGAGAGCGGATAAGGCCGCCAGTAGAGATAAGGGGTTACGGCCATGGCCGTAACCCCTTATCTCTGCGACAGAAAAATGGTCGGGGCGAGAGGATTTGAACCTCCGACCCCCGCGTCCCGAACGCGGTGCTCTTCCAGGCTGAGCCACGCCCCGACTTGTATGGAACCCAGGATACTCTGGAACGGCAAAAGACCTCCGCGGCACTGATGCGGTGGTCTTCCAAAGGCTCCCCCCTGTCCTCGAAAAGGTCCGGCGGGGCCTCTTTAACCGGCCCTCTTTAACCGGCCACGGCGGTGCAATTGATAAAACATATCATGGGCTTCAGTCTCTTGGCAAGTTTTTTTGTCAGCGCTCCGGGCCGGCGCGGCGCCGGAAGGCCCCGGGCCATCATGCCTCCTCGTCCGGGGAAATCCCGTACCTGGCGATCTTCCTGTATATCGTGCGCCTGCTCATGCCGAGCATGCGCGCGGCCTTCGCCTTGTTCCATGACGACCTCTCCAGGGCGTCCCGGATGGCGCCGCGCTCATCGGCCCCGGCAGGCCGGTGGTTTCCGTTCCTGCTCCCGGCATGGTTTCTCAGGCGGTGCCACGCCGGCCCCGCCGGGCCTCGGTGAACCGGGCCGTCGACGCTTCGG
>JBHHVK010000128.1:0-6072 GCA_046754205.1 Thermodesulfobacteriota bacterium | reverse complement strand
GTCATGGACCAGATGGAGGCGCTTACCGCCATAGACGTCAACACCGGAAGGTACGTGGGGAAGAAGTCGAGCGAGCACACCATAGTCAAGACGAACCTCGAGGCGGTCCAGGAGGTCGTCTACCAGCTCCGGCTCCGGAACATCGGCGGAATAATAGTCATAGACTTCATAGACATGGCGAAGGCCTCGGACAGGGAGAAGGTCTACAACGCCCTGAAGGCCGCCCTCAGGGCCGACAAGACGAGGACCAACATCCTGAAGATATCGGACCTCGGGATAGTCGAGATGACGAGGAAGAGGACCCGCGCCTCGCTCGCCCAGGCGCTCTGCGAGACCTGCCCCTACTGCGAGGGCAACGGCATTGTGCGCTCGACCGAGGCCGTACTGATGGAGATATACAGGGAGCTCCGCCGGGATCTGCCGGAGAAGAAAAAGGCCGTCGTCTTCGTCAGCCCGGCCATAGCCGAAAAGATAGAGGAAGACCCGGCCGTCATCGACGACCTCGAGAAAAGGTTCGGCAAGAAGATAGACATAAAGCCCGTGGACCGCTTCCACCAGGAGAGGTACGAGATATTCTGATTATGGGGGGGAGAGGCCTTCTCTCTCCCGCCTGCCCCCCCCCGCCCCCCCCCACCCCCCGCCACCCCATGCGTAAGGCCCCATCCATTCTTTAGCCGTCCCTCGAAGCAAAGGCCTTGACAGGTGCAACCGTGTTGCGTTAAGCTTTGTGGACAAAACGCAACACAGGTGCATTTGTCCATGTCTGATAAAGATACGATACTCCACGGCCTCCGGAAAAAGGGTCACAGGCTCACCCGCGTGCGCAGGGCCCTCGTGGACCTGCTCACCGCCGACTCGTCCCCGCTGTCGGCCCTCGACCTGCTCGGCTCCCTTGAGGAGAAGGGCATCAGGGTCAACAGGACCACGGTCTACAGGGAGCTCGGTTTCCTCAGGGACCAGAGGGTCATACACGAGATACAGTTCGGCGACGGCAAGATGCGCTACCGCATCTGTCCGGACATCCACCACCATCACGTGATATGCCTGGGCTGCAGCCGGGTGGAGGAGATAGTCGCCGAGGGAGACCTCGAAAGGCAGGAGCGGGAGATATCGACGGGCCTCGACTTCAGGGTCCTCTACCATACCCTCGAATTCTTCGGCCTCTGCTCCGACTGCGACCTGAAGGGCGCAGGGCCGGAGGCGCCCGGGGCGCGGGGCGGGCATCTGAAGGGGGAGGGCCTTCGGGGGCGATGATGCGGTCCCTTTCCATGGCGCTCCTGTTCTGCGCGGTCGCGGCCCTCACGGCGGGCTGCACCGTGAAGGAAGAGGCGGCAAGCGGCGTCACGGTGAGGGTCGCGACCACCGTGGCCCCGGTGGCGGGCTTCGTCGAAAAGGTGGGGGGCGCGAGGGTCCATGTCACCCTGATGGTCCCCCCCGGGGCGAACCCGCACACCTATGAGCCGAGACCGAGCCAGCTCAAAGAGGTGAGCCGGGCCGACCTGTACGTAAAGGTCGGCTCCGGGGTAGACTTCGAGGTCGTCTGGCTCGGCAGGCTCCTTGCCATGAACCCGGGCCTTCCCGTGGTGGACGCCTCGGCCGGCGTGAGGCTCATCTCCGACGAAGGGGCTGGGCGCGGCGCCCACGCCGGGGCCGACCCCCACATATGGCTCTCGCCCCGAAACGCCGCGGTGATGGCGGAAAATATCTTCCGCGGCCTCGCCGCCGCCGACCCCGGCGGACGGGAGTACTTCAGGGCGAACCTCGAAAGGTTCCGGGGCGAGCTCGAGGCCCTCGACCGGGAGCTCAGGGCGCTGCTCGCGGGAAAAGAGGGGCGCAAGGTCGTGGTCTACCACCCGGCGTGGACCTACTTCACAGAAGAGTACGGCCTGGTGCAGGTCCCTGTGGAAAGGGGCGGCCGTGAGCCCACGCCCGGGTCCATAGCCGGGCTCATAAAGGAGGCGAGGATGGAGGGCGTAGAGGTGATACTCGCATCCCCCGAGTTTTCCACGAGGAGCGCGGAGCTGATAGCCCGCGAGACAGGCGCGCGCGTGGTGCTGGTAAGCCCGCTCGACAGGGACTACTTTGCGAACATGCGTGGAATCGCCTCGGCCTTTGCCGGGCCGCCGCCGCGATGAAAGAGGCCGAAAAGGTAATAGAGCTCGTGGGCGTGGGGGCGAGCTACGGTGGCGTGACCGTCCTCGAAGACATCACCCTCTCCGTTGCCGCGACCGACTTTCTCGCCGTCATAGGGCCCAACGGCAGCGGCAAGACCACGCTCATCAAGGTCGTGCTCGGACTCGTGAGGCCGGACAGGGGCGAGGTCCGTCTCCTCGGTCTCCCGCCGCGGGAGGGTAGAACAGGCGTCGGCTATCTGCCGCAGCAGCCGCCCCTCGACCTCGCCTTCCCCATAAGCGTATTCGACGTGGTCCTCATGGGCAGGTACCGCGGCATGTTCAGGCGCTACACGCCCGAAGACCGCGCCGCCGCCGCCCGGGCCCTCGATACCGTCGGGATGGAGGGGTTCAGCGGCCGCCAGATAGGACAGCTCTCCATGGGCCAGCTCCAGAGGGTCCTCATAGCAAGGGCCATAGCCGGGGAGCCGAGGCTCCTTATCCTCGACGAGCCGGCCGCTTCGATAGACCCGGGGATGCAGAGGTCGCTGTACGACCTCCTGGAGGACCTCAGAAAGAGGATGGCCATAGTGATGGTCACCCACGACACCGGCGTGGTAACGGACCTCGTCGACCAGGTAGCCTGCATCAACAGGCGGCTGTTCTACCACGGCTCCTCCGAGGTCGGCCTCGAGGCCCTCGAGGCCGCCTACCACTGCCCAATAGACCTCGTGGCCCACGGGGCCCCCCACAGGGTGCTCCGCGAACACGATGAGGGGGACGGGCGATGATGGAAATCCTCCAGTACGAGTTCATGCGCAACGCCGTGGCGGCCGCCGTGCTCGTGAGCATCGCCTGCGGGGTCGTGGGGACCTTCGTGGTGATAAAGAGGATAGTCTTCATAAGCGGAGGCATATCGCACGCCGCCTTCGGAGGGATCGGACTCGGCTACCTCGTGGGCATAAACCCCATCGTGGCGGCCATACCCTTCAGCCTGCTGTCGGCCCTCGGCATCGGGGTCATTTCAAGGAAGACGGTCGTGAGCGAGGACACGGCCATAGGGGTCCTCTGGACCGTGGGCATGGCCCTGGGGATCATATTCATCAACCTGAGCCCGGGGTACGCCCCAGACCTCATGAGCTACCTCTTCGGGAACATCCTCATGGTCCCCACCTTCGACCTCGTGCTCATGGGGGTCCTCGACATCGCCATCATCGCCACGGTCGCCGTCCTGTACAGGGAGTTCTCGGCCATCAGCTTCGACGAGGAGTACGCCGCCGTATCGGGAGTGCCCACGGGCGGCCTCAACCTCCTGCTCCTCTGCCTGGTGGCCCTCTCCGTCATCGTCCTCATACGGGCGGCCGGGGTCATACTCGTGGTGGCGCTTCTTACCATACCGGTGGCCATAAACAGGCGCTTTACCCATAACATCAGGCAGCTCATGCTCACCTCCATCGCCACCGGCATCGTCATCACCTTCATCGGCCTGTGGCTCTCATACGCCCTCGACCTCGCCTCCGGGGCCACCATAGTGCTCGCCCTCGGGGCGGCCTTTCTCATAACCTCGCTCATCGTCCCGGCTCGCCACGCCTGAGGCCGGTCCGCCCTTCCCCTCTCCCCCTAAGCCCTTGACAAAGGGGCGGACAGCAGTTACCATGAAATTCGGTGCCGCCGCCTCGTTGGCCGGCATTAAGGAGGCGTTTTAGTTGACTTTTCCAAGGGGCGTCCTTGTCTTCGCCCTCATGGCCGCGCTTTTCTCCATGCCCGGCTGCGCCGGCCTCCGGGGCGGCGGCAAGACAGCGGGAGAGAGGATATTCCGGGCCAAGGGGTGCGCGGCCTGCCACCAGATAGAGGGTCCGGCCCGGGACAGGACCATAGCCGACCGGCTCGCGGGCAAGGGCCCCGAGCTCTGGTACGCCGGAAGCAAGTTCCGGCCCGGTTTTCTCGCGGGCTGGCTCGCCGAGCCCGAGCCGATACGGCCCATGAAGTACTACTCCCTTACGGAGAAGAACTCCGGGGACCATCCGAGGCTCTCGCGGGCCGAGGCCTCGCAGGTGGCGGCCTACCTCATGGGGCTCACCTCTGACGCCGTTGCCGGCGCGGGCATCACCCCGGGGCCCGACCCGCTCGGCAGGGGCGTCTTCATTACGGAGATGGCCTGCTACGGCTGCCACCAGGTGGAATCGGGGTCCAGGCTCGTGGGCGGGGTCACGGGCCCCCGGCTCGCAGGGGCGGGGGCGAGGCTCAACCCGGACTGGATATACGCCTTCCTCCGGACCCCCGGGGTCTTCAAGCCGGTAAAGTCCATGCCGGTCTACGGGGGATACATAGACGACCGGCGGATGAAGGCGCTCGCGGCGTACATCTCAAGCCTTTAGGCCGCACCACCGGGGTTCCTGTGTCCTCCGAGGTCGCCGGGCGTCGCGGAGCGGCCGTCCCTCTGTATGGAGGCCGCCCGGTGAGGGCCCGGAGATTTTTTTCTTCCATGACGCTCAAAACGCTTTTAGCCTCTTCGCTTGCGGCCCCCCTGGCCGCCGCCCTCGTCCTCGCCACACCCGGCCCGGCCGCCCCATCGCCGCCCACCCCGGACGCCATGGGGCGGGCCGGGGAGCTCTACGGCTTCTACTGCGCCCAGTGCCACGGCCTCGCGGGCAGGGGGGACGGGCCTAACGCCATGAGGAACATGCCGGCCGACCCGAGGGACTTTACCGACCCCTATGGGATGAGCGGGCTTTCGGACGAGGATATCGTGAAGGCCATAGCCGACGGGGTGGGCGGCCTCGGCAAGTCCACGCTCATGCCGCCCTTCGGGGCCACGCTCTCCACCGAGGAAATAGTAGAGCTCAAGGACTACCTGAGAAAGCTCTGTAACTGCCCGGAGAGGTAACGGGCCGGGCCGAGGGGGAAGACCGTATGTGGGCCACGGGGCCGCGCGTTTTCAGTTCGAGGGTCAGCCCTTACGGCGGGGGGTATCCATGGCCTTCGTCCTGACCGTACTCGGGGTCGTCCTCATACTCGAGGGCCTTCCCTACTTCGTCTTCCCGGCGAGGCTCAAGGCGTGGGCCCAGGCGATGCAGGACCTGCCCGAGAGGTCTCTCCGGATAATGGGCCTTCTTACGGTCGTCGCGGGCTTTGTTATCCTCTACGCCGTAAGATACCTGTAACCGCCCCGGAGCGAAGCGGCGGGGCGGCCCACGGGAACGGGAGGAGTCTGATGGCAAGGAAGTTTTCTTTATTACTGGTGCTTCTGGCCCTTCTGGCCGGCGGCTGCGCCGGCGTCGTGCCGGGGTTCGTGTCCGGGGGCGGCAAGCTCAGGGTCCTGGTCCTCAAGGGCGCGGACGAGGTGGCCATAAAGGGCGCCATGGGCGGGGACGTGGAGCTGAGGCGCTCCCCGGCGGGTATCGTCACGTCCAACGGCGAGGTGGTGAGCCTGCCCAGGAGGTTTTACCCCAGGGGCCGCTCCATCGAGCTCGACGGAAAGCCTTACAGGGGGGTCCTCGAAGTGGCGGCCGACGAGAAGGGGCTCCTGGTCGTCGACGAGATAGGCATCGAGAGGTATCTCGTGGGCATCATCAATAACGAGATTTCCTCGCGGTGGCCGGTCGAGGCCATAAAGGCCCAGGCCGTGGCCGCAAGGACCTACGCCGCCTACCAGAAGCGCAAGCGCGCCGGCGAGTTCTACCACATCGAGGGTTCGGTCCTCGGCCAGGTCTACAACGGCACATCGGCCGAGGACTCGGCGGCCAGAGGGGCCGTCCGCCAGACGCGCGGCGAGATACTCGTCTACGGCGGCGAGCCGGCCCTGGCCGTCTACCACTCCAACGCGGGCGGCAGGACCGAGGCCGCAGGCGAGGTCTGGGGCAAGGCGTACCCCTATCTCAAGTCCGTGGAAAGCCCCTATGACAGGGGGGACCCGAGGTACGTCTGGGAGTTCACCATACCGGCCGACACGCTCGCCGGG
>JBHHVK010000127.1:0-6143 GCA_046754205.1 Thermodesulfobacteriota bacterium | reverse complement strand
GAGTGCAAGATAGGCATCATGCCCGGGTCCATACACACCCCGGGCTCCATCGGCGTCGTCTCCAGGTCGGGGACCCTCACCTACGAGGCCGTCTTCCAGCTCACAAGCCGCGGGCTCGGCCAGTCCACCTGCGTCGGCATAGGCGGAGACCCCATAAACGGCACGAACTTCATCGACGTCCTCGAGCTCTTCGAGGCGGACCCTGCGACCGAGGCCATCGTCATGATAGGCGAGATAGGCGGCACGGCCGAAGAGGAGGCGAGCGAGTTCATAAAGAAGAACGTCACCAAGCCCGTGGTCGGATACATAGCCGGCGTGACCGCCCCCCCGGGAAAGCGCATGGGCCACGCCGGGGCCATCATCTCCGGAGGGACCGGCACGGCCGATGAGAAGATGGCCGCCATGGAGGCCGCCGGCATAAAGGTGACCAGAAGCCCCGCTGAAATAGGCGAGTCCGTCGTGGAAGTGCTCGGCAAGGTATGATATAATATTGACTGTTGGACCTGCCTGTGGTATGAAAGCCCTCTCAATCAAAGGCCTTTCCCCTTGAACATATGCCCGTAAGATCATCGAGGCAGCAACGGACGGAGAAGAAATGACCGACCAGACCGCAAAGAAGTTGCCGAATATAATCATTACCGCGAGGAACTGCAAGGCCTGCAGCATCTGCGTGGACTTCTGTCCCACCAACGTCCTCGAGATACGCGGCCCCGTGGTGGCCGTGCGCGACCTCGAGGCCTGCACCAGGTGTCAGCTCTGCGAAATAAGGTGCCCGGACTTCGCAATACAGGTCGACGGCTGAGCCGGGGGCCAGGGGGCCGATGGGCCGGGGGGCTGGATTGGGGGCGGCCGGGGGCTGAAGGGGGCCGGGGGGCTGGATTGAGGGCGGCCGGGGGCTGAAGGGGGCCGGGGGGCTGGATTGAGGGCGGTCTGGGGGCTGAATGGGTGCCGGGGGGCTGAACGCGGCCGGGGCGTGGAGATTGGGCCGGGGGCGCCGAGTTCGTGGCGCCGTGAAACATAATAAAAAGAAGAGGTTTGTAAATGGCCGAAAAGCAGAAGAAACTTCTCCAGGGAAATGAGGCCTGCGCCGAGGGGGCGCTCTATGCGGGATGCCGCTTCTTCGCCGGATACCCCATAACCCCCTCTACCGAGATAGCCGAGATAATGTCGGTGAGGCTCCCGGCCATCGGAGGCAAGTTCATCCAGATGGAGGACGAGATAGCCTCCATAGCGGCCACCATAGGAGGCTCGATAGCGGGGCTCAAGTCCCTGACGGCCACCTCCGGGCCAGGATTCTCGCTCAAGCAGGAGGGCATAGGGTACGCCTGCCTCGCCGAGATACCCTGCGTGGTCGTCAACGTCATGAGGGGCGGGCCTTCCACGGGATATCCCACCGGGCCTTCGCAGTCGGATATCATGCAGGCCAAGTGGGGCACCCACGGCGACCACCCGGCGGTCTGCATCACCCCGGCCTACGTCCAGGAGATATTCACCGAGACGGTCAGGGCCTTCAACATCGCCGAGAAGTACAGGACCCCGGTATTCATCTTCTACGACGAGATAGTGGGCCACATGCGCGAGCCCATAATCATACCCGAGCCCGGCCGGTTCGAGGTGGTGGACAGGGCTCAGCCCGACTGCTCCCCCGAGGAGTACCTCCCCTACGACGAAAGGTTCGAAGTGGCCCCGCTTGCGCCCTTCGGCCAGGGATACCGCTTCCACATAACCGGCCTCAACCACAAGGCCGACGGTTTCCCCACCAACGACCAGTCCCTCATAGATGATAACAACCGCCGTATAATGAGCAAGATAGAGAACAACAAGGCGGACATCTGGAAGAACGACAACCTCTACCTCGACGACGCAGAGATAGGGGTCGTCGCCATAGGCTCCACCGCAAGGAGCGCGCGTTTCGCCGTGACCCACCTGAGGGAAAAGGGCGTAAAGGCCGGCCTGCTGAGGCCGCTGACGCTCTGGCCCTTCCCGGACGACGCGGTCCGCGAGCTCGCGGCAAGGGCCAGGGCCATCATAGTCCCGGAGATGAACCTCGGGCAGATGTCGCTCGAGGTCGAGCGCTGCGCCGCGGGCAGGTGCGAGGTAGAAGGCATCCACAGGGTCGACGGAGAGCCCATAAACCCCGGCCAGATAATGGCGGCCATAGAGAAGTACAGCTGAGATACCGGTCGCCCGTTACCGGCTGTCGGTTATCGGATAACGGACAAGGGCTAACGGGTAACTGTTTACACGACGGAGGTTTTGGTTATGACGGCAGAGGCCGCGAAGAAGACGAGGACCGTAGAGGCCTACGACTACAACAAGTACCTGAGAAAGGACAAGCTCCCCCACATCTGGTGTCCGGGGTGCGGCCACGGCACCGTCCTGAAGGCCCTTATCAGGGCCATCGGCAAGGCCGGCCTTGAGAAGAACGACGTATGCATGGTCTCGGGCATAGGCTGCTCCTCAAGGGCCCCGGGTTACGTGGACTTCAACACGCTCCATACCCTCCACGGTAGGGCCTTCTCATTCGCAACCGGCGTGAAGCACGCCAACCCGAAGCTCAAGATGATAGTCATCAGCGGCGACGGCGACGCCCTGGCCATAGGGGGCAACCACTTCATCCACACCTGCCGCAGGAACATCGACATGACGATACTCGTCATGACGAACGCCATATACGGCATGACCGGCGGGCAGTACTCGCCCACCACCCCGCTTGAAAAGATCGCCACCACCAGCCGCTACGGCAACATAGAGCCGCCCTTCGACACCTGCGAGATGGCCAAGGCCGCCGGGGCCACCTTCGTGGCCAGGGGCACGGCCTATCACGCCATCGAGCTCGACCGCACGCTCCTCGAGGCCCTCAAGCACAAGGGCACCTCCGTCGTGGACGTCATAGACAGCTGCCCCACCTACTACGGCAGGATGAACAGGTTCAAGAGCCCCAGCCAGATGATGGAGGTCCTCGAAAAGGACGGCACCTACAATATCAAGCAGGCCGACAGGCTTCCCCCGGAGAAGATGGAGGGCAGGCTCCCGAGGGGGATACTCCACAGGGCGGAGAGGCCGGAGTACTGCGAGCAGTACGAGAACCTCATAACGGCGAAGGCCGCTAAGAAGTAACCCCTCAACGGGTTTTTCAAGGGAGGCTTGGAGATAAATGAGCGAGAGATACGAGATCCGTTTCAGCGGCTCCGGGGGCCAGGGCATGATACTGGCGGGCATCATCATGGCCGAGGCGGCGGGCATCTACGGTGACAAGAACGCCGCCCAGAGCCAGTCCTACGGGCCCGAGTCCAGGGGAGGGGCGAGCAAGGCGGAGGTCATCATAAGCGACCAGATGATTGACTACCCCAAGGCGACGAGCATAGACTGCATGCTCGCGCTCACCCAGGAGGCCTGCACCAAGTACCACCACGACATAAAGGACGGGGGCACGCTGCTCGTCGACTCCTCGCTCGTCAAGGAGGTCCCCGCGGGGAACTTCAAGGTCGTGAGCTTCCCCATAATCGACACGGCCAGA
The DNA here is from genome assembly GCA_046754205.1 of Thermodesulfobacteriota bacterium. GTDB lineage: Bacteria > Desulfobacterota > GWC2-55-46 > GWC2-55-46 > JBHHVK01 > JBHHVK01. Next base: position 2,623 of record JBHHVK010000127.1, on the reverse strand, counting down.
GAAGAGCTCGGAAAGGTCATAGTCGCCAATATCATCTCGCTCGGGATGATAACCGAGCTCACCGGCGTCGTGACCCACGAGCAGATAGAAAAGGCCGTCCTTTCGAGGGTCCCGCCCGCGTTCCTCGAGCTCAACAAGAAGGCCCTCCAGATAGGTTTCGACAAGGCCAGGGAGCTCAAGTAGCCCCGGGCCGAAGATGCGCCATCCTTTAGAGCCGGCCCCGGGGCCGGCTCTTTTCACTGGCGGGCCGGGGCCGCCGGGGCCTCCGCGTCCGCCCGGGGCCGGGGACGAAGGGTTTGACAAACCCGGGCTGACCGGTTATCTTAAATACTGAACAATGTCCCGTCCAACCGCCGTCTACACCTTCCCGAACTGACCGGAGGCGCAACTGGTTACCCACGACGTCATAATAGTAGGCGCCGGACTCGCCGGCATGAGGGCCGCCGTCGAGGCGGCGCGCGCCGGGCTGAACGTGGCCCTCGTAACGAAGGTCTATCCCGTCAGGTCCCACTCGGTGGCCGCCCAGGGGGGGATAAACGCCGCCCTGAAGGAGACCGACTCCTGGGAAGACCACATGTTCGACACCGTCAAGGGCTCGGACTACCTCGGCGACCAGGACGCCATAGAGGTCATGTGCTCCGAGGCCCCGGGGGACATCCTCGAGCTCGAGCGCATGGGCGCCGTCTTCAGCCGCGACGAAGAGGGCCGTATAGCCCAGAGGCCCTTCGGGGGAGCCGCCTACCCGAGGACCTGTTACCTCGCCGACAGGACCGGCCACGGCCTCGTGCACCTGCTCTACGAGCAGGTCATAAAGTACGGGGTCTACATCTACGACGAGTGGCACGTCGCAAGGCTCGTCGTGGAGGACGGCACGGCGCGGGGTATAGTCGCCATCGAGCTCGCCTCGGGCAAGCTCCACCGCCTCCAGTCCAAGACCGTCATATTCGCCACCGGCGGCTACGGCCGCGTCTTCCATACCTCGACCAACGCCCTGAGCTCCACCGGGGACGGCATGGGGCTCGCCCTCGACGCCGGCCTCGCCCTGAAGGACATGGAGTTCGTCCAGTTCCATCCCACCACCCTGAAGCGCACGGGCATCCTCATGACAGAGGCCTGCCGGGGCGAGGGCGGCTACCTCGTGAACTCCCTCGGCGAGAGGTTCATGGAGAAGTACGCCCCGAGCGTCAAGGAACTCGCGAGCCGCGACGTCGTAAGCCGCGCCGAGCAGACCGAGATAGACGAGGGCCGGGGGGTGGACGGCTGCGTGCTGCTCGACCTCCGCCACCTCGGCCGCGAGAAGATAATGGAGAGGCTCCCGCAGATAAGGGTGCTCGCCATGGACTTCGCCGGGGTGGACCCGGTGGACGAGCCGATACCGATAAAGCCCGGGGCCCATTACTCCATGGGGGGTATCGACGTGGACGTAGACGGGGCCACCGCCGTGCCCGGCCTCTACGCCTGCGGCGAGAGCGCCTGCGTGAGCGTGCACGGGGCCAACCGCCTCGGCGGCAACTCGCTCCTCGAGACGATAGTCTTCGGCCGGAGGGCCGGGGCGGCGGCGGCGGAATTCTGCCGCGCCAACGACATAAGGCCCTTCCCCGACCAGGCCCTCGAGGCCGCGGCCGCCGGGGTGGCCGCCATCATCTCCAGGGAGTCGGGCGAGGCCGTACACGTCATAAGGGACGAGCTTACGGCGGCGATGGAGGCCCACTGCGCGGTCTTCAGGCACAGGGAGGATATGGAAAAGGGGCTCGCCAGGGTCCTCGAGCTCAAGGAGAGGTACGCGCGCGTGGCGCTCTCCGACAGGTCCGATTACTTCAACACGGAGCTGCTGGCGGTCCTCGAGCTCGGCAGCATGCTCGACGTGGCCCACACGATACTCCTCGGGGCGATAAATCGCACCGAGAGCCGCGGGGCGCACTTCAGGCGGGGCTTCCCCGAGAGGGACGACAAGAACTGGCTCAGGCACACCCTGGTGACCAAGGTCGACGGCGAGATGAAGATCGAGTACAAGGAAGTTAAGATAACCAGGTTCGAGCCCAAGGCGAGGAAGTACTGAGGCGTTATCCGTTACCGGTTACCGGTTATCGGACAACTGACAACGGATAACGGATAACTGATAACCGACAACCGATAACCGGTAAACCGATAACCTGCTCATGAAGCTCAAGATACGCATAAGAAGGTACAACCCCACGGAGGTGGAGACCGCCGAGCCCTACATCCAGGCCTACAACCTCGACGTGGTCGAGGGGATGACGGTGCTCGAGGCGCTCTTGAAGATAGTCGACACCGACGACCCCACCCTCGGTTTCCGCCGCTCCTGCCGCTCGGCCATCTGCGGCAGCTGCGCCGTCAGGGTCAACGGCTTTACCAAGCTCGCCTGCAACTCCCAGATAATCCCGCTGTGGCGCAAGCACGGGGAGCTGCTCATTGAGCCCATCGCCAACCACAGCGTCCTGAAGGACCTCATCGTCGACTTCAACCCCTTCTGGCGGAAGGTGAACAAGGTGAGCCCCTTTCTCACCCCGCTCGACGAGACGGTTCAGCCGTCCATGACCAGGGCCGACCAGGAGGCCATAGACAAGAGCCAGGGCTGCATCATGTGCGGCTCCTGCAACTC
>JBHHVK010000126.1:0-6145 GCA_046754205.1 Thermodesulfobacteriota bacterium | reverse complement strand
TCCCTGCGCGCCCTGTGCCTGTGCCCGAGGACGACCATGTCCACGGCATTCTCCGCCGCGTAGTCCATTATGTGGTCCTCTACGCACCCGCGCCTGACTACGACGGCCAGGACGTCCACGCCCTCAAGGGCGCCGTCCGTCAATTCTTTCAGCCTGCCCCGTGCCGCGTCCTCGGTCTCTCCGCTCGACTGCGGGAGGACGTAAAGCACGTGGAGGGGACTCTCCAGGCGGCTGGCGTATCCCGCCGCCTTGCGGGCAAGCTCCTCGGAGCCAGCCTCGAGGTCGAGGCACAGCAGTATCGTTCCGTTGTCATCGGGCATCTTCCATCTCCTTTGTTTCCGGGGTCTTCTGCGGCCGCCGCAGCTCTTCACCCCAGCGGCGCATAAGCAGGCTGAAGACAAGGGGCACTATAATCGTGGAGAATGTGGCGGCCGCCACTATCGCCGTAAAGAGATGTACATCTATGAGGTTCGCCCCCAGAAGGAGCTGCGCGACGATAATACCGGTGGTAAGCCTCGCGTTGAGACCTATCCCCACGGTCCACGCCTCGCGCACGCTTATCCTCCCCATGGGGACCATGAAAAAGACCCCTATGAGTTTACCCAGGAATGCCGCGAGGAAAAGGAGCACGGCCGTAAGGGGGGCATCGAGCATGCCCCCGAGGTCCACCTGAAGCCCCACCCAGAAAAAGAATACCAGGGCGAAGAAGCCGTAGCTTACCGACTGCACCGTCTGGGTCGTCTCCTCGCCTGTATGGCCCATGGCGTTGAAGACCGGGCGCATGAGGATGCCTGCGATTATCGCCCCCACCACCATGCCGAGACCCGCGGCCTCCGAGACGCCCCCGAAGCCGAAGAGCACTACCACCGCGAGGACAAGGAGGTTGGCGGGCCTTCTCGGAAGCCAGCGACTTAGAGGGGCGAGGACCCACCGGCCGCTTACCCAGGCCATGACGATAAAGACGGCCAGGCCGATGAATATCCCCGCGACCTCGCTTTCAGGCCCCGCCCCCGCGCCGGCGGCCCTCTCGCCGATCCATACGGAAACCAGGGCCACGAGAAAGACCTCTATTACATCGTCGAGCACGCCAGCGCCTATGATGAAGGCGCCCACGCGTGTGCGTACGAGCTGGAACTCGTCGAGTATGGGTACTATCACCGCCTCGGCCGTGGGCATACGCGTAAGTCCTATGACAAAGGCGATGAGCCATCCGTAGCCGAGCCCCAGCATTACGGCCACGCCCAGGACAAAGGGCACGGCCGTATTGAGGACGGTGCACCATACTATCTCCCCGCTCATCTCCCTCATCTCCCCCAGGTCTATCTGGAGGCCGATGTAGAAGAGGAGGAAGAGCACGCCGAGCTGGGCGAGGAAGCTGAACGGCCCGTAGAGCGGGGCGGAGAGGAGCGCTCCGCCGATGGGCGTGTAGTGGGCGGCCATGGCGACGAAGAGCGCGCCGAGGACGGCGGGGATGCGGAGCCTTGCCAGAAGGCCGGCGACGAGGTAAGTCAAACCGAAGAGAAGCGCCAGGTCCAGAAATATTTCACCGACCACGGTCTCGGCCATAAAAGGGGGTTCCCTTCGGTCCTGTCTCTTCTTAAGGGTTTTCCCGCCCCTCCGGGCAAGGAGGGGCGGAGTCGTACACATTATAACAGAAAAAGGTCCGCAGTTGGAGGAGGGCCCCCGCGGCCGCCTCCCGGGACAAGGAAAAGGCCGGGGCCCACGGGGCCCCGGCCTTTCGGTCGTCCATATACGGTGTCTGTCTCAGGCGAGGTCCACGATGCTCACGCGGCTCGCAACGGCCTCGGCTATCCGGGTAAAGGCCTCGGTGTGGGGGGTGCCGGGGTCGGAAACCACGATGGGCCTGCCGGTGTCCCCGCCCTCGCGTATCGCAATCTCGATGGGGATCTTGCCCAGGAGCGGGACGTCGTACCTTTCGCTCGTCTTCTCTCCCCCCCCCTTGCTGAATATCTCCGAACGCTCGCTGCAGTGGGGGCAGACGAAGAAGCTCATGTTCTCGACGATCCCCAGGACCGGGACCTTCACCTCGCCGAACATCTTTATGGCGCGCCTCGCGTCGATGAGGGCGACGTCCTGGGGGGTGGTCACCACGACCGCGCCCGTAATGGGTATGGTCTGCACCATGGTGAGCTGCACGTCGCCGGTCCCGGGCGGCAGGTCGATGACGAGATAGTCGAGCTCCCCCCACTCGACACCTGTGAGGAACTGCTTGGTGAGCTGCATCAAGAGCGGCCCCCTCCAGATGAGCGGGGTCTCCTCGTCGAGCATGAAGCCGACGCTTATGAGTTTTATGCCGTATTTTTCAAGCGGGATGAGCCTTTCCTCGGCCGTGGCCTTGAGGGGTTCGTGTATGCCCATCATGAGCGGTATGCTCGGGCCGTAGAGGTCCGTGTCAAGCAGCCCCACCCGCGCTCCGGTGCGTGCGAGCGCCAGGGCGAGGTTCACGGCCACGGTGGATTTTCCCACCCCGCCCTTGCCGCTGGCGACGGCGATGGTGTTCTTCACCCCCGGGATCGGGGCCTTGCCCGGGATTTGCTTGCTCTTCGGGACCTCGGCTCCCGTCTCCACTATGACGGTCTCTACCCCGGGGATGGCCTCCACGGCCTTTCGGGCCCCCGTCTCTATCTCTTCTTTCAGGGGACAGGCCGCGGAGGTGAGCAGGAGCTTGAAGCGCACGTTCGTGCCCTCCACGACCACGTCCCTTATCATGTTGAGCGTTACAAGGTCTTTTCCGAGCTCGGGGTCGATGACGGCGCGAAGGGCGTCGAGGACCTGAGCTTCGGTTATGGCAGCCGCCTTGGTCAAGGTTGAGCCTCCTTTGCAGCGTAGCTTGTTTGGTGTTCCCTGCCGCCGGTGCGGTCAGGCGGCCTCGTTGAGGGCGCCGAGGAGCTCGTCGAGGTCGGCCCCGTCCCTTTTCGCCGCCTCCTCTATGCTGACGGCCCCTCCGCAGCAGGAGTCTATGTCGAAGCGTGTGAAGACCCCTATGGTGCCGGGGTAGTCCCTTATGCAGTCGTTCACTATCATATCCGGGGTAATCTTCATTATGCCTTCATCCCATCCTGTTTGAAGTCCCCGGTCCATAAAAGCCGTCGGGCGGGGGTTTCCGGCCAGGGGGTTTCAGCCCTCAAGGGCCTCGTTGAGTTCCTTTACCACTGCCTCCGCGTCCACGTTGTGCATGGTGGCCCCGAAGTCGATATCCTCTCTGTCGGCCCCGGGGCAGGTGAAGCACCCGCCTCCGAAGTGTTTTTTGAATATCCTCTCCGTTTCAGGGTATCTTTTCATGACATCCCCGATGAGCATGTCCTTGGTTATCCTCTCAGCGGGCATTTTCCTTCTCCACGTTGCCTGCGGGGCCCGGGGCCGCCCGGCGGCCTCCCGCCGCTTCCGGTCGACTCGCGGCCCACGGCGTCCCCCACGACCCGCGCCCCCTCCTCCCCCTTACCCAACTGCCCCCCTGGCCCCTAATGGGCGGCCGCTTTCTTGGGCGGCGGGGCGGGCTTTATGGTGAGGAACATGTTGAGCACGAAAAAGAATATGGAGACGCCTTCGAGGAGCGAGAATATGAAGAGCACGGCGGTCCCGCCCCCGGCGGTCCTTATCATCCATCCGGCGGCCATGCCGACGAGCCCTATGTTGGCGAGCCATATATGGGCCGTGGCGAGCGTGTCGCTCCAGAGGGCCCTGCCCGAGAACCTCGGCAGTATATGGTAGGCAACACCGTAGATCATCATGGACATCCACCCGAGTAGGTTGAAGTGGACGTGGACCGGCCTGGACGGATATACCGGACCGGCCACTGACATGTGGAGTCCGAGGAGAAGTGCGAGGACGAAGTATATCATCGCGCACCTTATGAACCAGACGGTGATTTTGCTCATTAACGGCTTCCTTCCCTTGAGTTAAGCAGCGGCCTCAGCCCTCTGCCTTCGCCTGTCCCTCAGGCGCCGGCAGACAGACATCCACCGGGCAGACCTCGGCGCAGGCGCCGCACTCCGTGCAGAGTTTCGGGTCTATCCGGTAGGGCTCGCCCTCGGATATGGCCCCCTCCGGGCACTCGGGCAGGCAGGCCCCGCAGGCTATGCAGTCATCGAGTATATGGTAGGCCAAGATGCGCCTTCCTTCCAATTAAAGACCGGGCGGCCATGAGGACCGCCCTTTCCCTTGAACAGAACCCTGTCGTCTTCAGCGGCGCGGCGATAATATCTCCATCGCTGCCGCTCGCCGCCCCTGCTACCTCCCCGCTCCCCCCGGCCCCTGGTTTTGGGCGAAAAAAACCTCACTTAAAGATTTTCCGGCCCTCTTTACGCCCCATGTGCCCATGGGCGGGGGATGAAAAATCAGTCAGGGATGGTCCTTCCGTCGAACCCGGCTCCCCGGCCACGCGGCCTTAGATGGAGAGGACTTCCTTGATCTCCGGGACCTTTTCCTTTATGGCCCTTTCAACCCCCATGGCCAGGGTTATCTGGGCGCTGGGACACCCCGAGCAGGCGCCCTGAAGCTCGACCCTGACGACGCCGTCCTCCTCATTTATGTCGACGAGTCTTACGTCGCCGCCGTCGGCCTGGAGCGCAGGCCTTATGCCGTCGAGGGCCTCTTCCACTCTTTCCTTCAGCATGGATATGCCTCCAAAGTTTTTTTGACTCTTTAATTATATTATGAAATATAAACTCCTTTCAAGGTTAAATAAATGATTTCCGTCATGTTTCGCGTTCATCCCATGGGGCCCGCGGGTCGGTCCCGCCTCGAGGGGAGAAGGGGGGGCACCCTTTCTCCGCGGCCTTCGACGTCGCGGCCGGACCCCCGCTGTGCATACTAATAAAGTGCTTGACAAGACGGGGCGGCGGTTGATATTGTACTCGAAAATTTTCTCTTCAAAAGGAGGCTTCAATATGCGGAAATTTATCGGAATCGGCATCGTATCCCTCGGCCTTGCCTTTGCAGGCACGGCAATCGCCGGTGACGGCGCTTCACTGTTCAAGGCCAAGTGCGCGGCCTGCCACGGCGCCAACGGCCAGGGCACGGCCATGGCCCCCGCCTTCAACGGCAACAAGTGGATAGCCGACGCCAGCGTCGACGACATCGCCCACACCATCAAGAACGGCCGTCAGGGCGCCGCCAAGAAGTACAAGAAGTTCGCCATAGGCATGCCCGCCCAGAAGGGCATGGCCGACGGGGACGTCAAGGCCCTCGTAGCCCACCTGAAGAGCCTCGCCGCCAAGTAAGGCGACAGGCAAGGACGGTTCAGCCCAAGGCCCGGGTCAGATTGACCCGGGCCTTTTTGTTTCCCCCGGGGGCCCTTTCCGCGCCCCTTTTCCACCCAGCCTGCAATCCCAAAAAAAACGTCCCCATTATTGACATGTGGCGGGAAATCTAAGATAATAATTGAATATATTTTTTGCCAAGCCACCCGTTTCAAGACTCAACGGTTGCGGCGCGGGGTTTTTCTTCATCCATTACGTCCTGCTCTCAAGTCGATTCCTCCGGGCATGGGCTCTTGCATATAGTCAGTCACTCTTCAGGTTTTGTAACGTCGTTGATCCGGCTAACCGTTGGAGGTGTAAGTTGAAAGGTAATACGACCGTATACGTGGGGATTGATATAGGCTCGGTCAGCGCCGACACAGTCGTCATGGACGAACACATGAATATCCTTGAGGAGCACTACACCCGCACCAAGGGTGATCCGCTCGCCACTTCACTGGCCATACTGAACGAGGTGATGGAACGCTACGGCCGGGAGGCCATAAAGCTCGTGGCCACCACCGGCTCGGGAGGCAAACTCATAGCATCGCACATAGGCGCCTCATTCACCAACGAGGTCATCAGCCAGGCCAAGGCGGTGGAGGTATTCCACCCGGAGGCCAAGACTGTCATAGAGATGGGCGGGCAGGACGCCAAGCTCATCTTCCTTTCCCCCGATGGCGATGGGCCGGTAAGGCTCAGGATAGCCGACTTCCAGATGAACTCCGTCTGCGCCGCCGGCACCGGGAGCTTTCTCGACCAGCAGGCCTACCGCATGGACCTGACCATAGAGAACTTCGGCCACCTGGCCTTGAAGAGCAAGACCCCCCCGAGGATAGCCGGCCGCTGCAGCGTTTTCGCCAAGAGCGACATGATACACCTCC
>JBHHVK010000125.1:0-6165 GCA_046754205.1 Thermodesulfobacteriota bacterium | reverse complement strand
AGTCGGCGAACTCTCCCTCGAACTGGTAGTGGAGCGGCTTGGGGTCGTGGTCGTTGACGATCTGTAGGGTCGAACCGGGTTCGAGGCTCTCCCAGTTCTCGAAGATCCTCGGGTGCCTTTCGAATACTGGCAGGTCCCTCAAATCGAGCTCTGTAACGCTTCCGGACATGACAATCCTCCTGTGCGGTCTTTTTGATTACTGGCTGAAACTCGAATATACCACACAGGAGGAGTTAAACTCCATGATATTTGTCATCTCCCGCGTCCCGCCGCGCGACGGCGCGAGCGGCCGGACTCCCGCAGGCTAACGCGAGCCTGCGCCTCCGGCCCTGTCCGCCCCCCCGCCCCCCGCCCCGCCGGACCAGGGCTCATCTTCGTCCCCGCAGGCGCACCCCTTCTTCGCCTTCTTCTTGTCCGGCCCCTCGGTGCCGCATTCGCATTCATGGCTTCCGTTGCAGTGCTCCCCGGGCCCGGCGGGCTCCGGCCCGACGGGAGAGTTGTCCAGGACCGCGGGGTCGTTTTCAACCGGTACGGCACCGGGGGCCTCAACGCAGGCGTCTTCAAAGGGTCCGGTGTAGAGGGAGGACTCTTCGAGGGGGGCGGCCGTCTCTATGGGCACGACCTCGGCGAGCCCAGAGGGTTCGCCCTCGACCGGCCCCGGGGGGTCCGGGGTTTCGGGGGCGTCCTCAAGGGCGGTGTCGAAAAATATCGGACCGTCCTCGGGTTTTGCCCATTCGTCCCGGTCCTGGTCACTCGGGCCGGGCCAGGCCGCGTTCACGTCGTGCAGGTCCACGGGGCCGGGGGCCTCTTTAACCGGGTCAGGCGGGGCCTCTGCGTGCAGTGGCTCGTCGGGCAGATCCACGTGAACTGAGGAGTAGCCTGAGTCCTTGAACCTCCTGACGTCATCGGCGCTGTCCACGCGGATGTTGTTCATGAAGTAATCGACCTCGGAGTCGCCCGGCCTCTCAAGCCCGCAGACGTACATCCCGGGTTCGAGCTCCTCGATGGGTATCTTTTTGATCATCCCTGGCCTCCAGATCAAGTTTGCACGGTTCTCCGGCAATCGGCCGGGCGGCACTTACGCCATGGTTTCGGGGACCGGGTCCGTGGACTGTTATAACGCCTCAAAATGCCTGAAAATATCCCCCATCACGGCGTCTCTTCCCTTATCGGCGGGCGGGGCGTGAAGTTGAGAGTTATTACGGGAAAAAACTCTTTTGACAAAAGACGAGCTTTGAGATAAACGTTACGCCATGGGAAGGGTAATCACCGTCACAACGGACTTCGGGCTCATAGACCCCTATGTGGGCATAATGAAAGGGGTCATGCTCGCCATCAACCCGGAGGCCCGTTTTGTGGACATAACCCACATGGTAGAGCCGGGGGATATAACCGAAGGGGCGCTCGCCCTTGAGGTCGCCTGCGTCCACTTCCCGGCCGGTACGATACACCTCGCCGTGGTCGACCCGGGCGTGGGCGGCGGACGCAGGCCCATAGCCGTGGAGACGGAAAACTATCTCTTCGTAGGGCCCGACAACGGGCTCCTTAGCCTCGCCGCCGCGTCCGACGGCAAAAGGCGGGTGGTGGAGCTTACCAATAAAGAGTTCTTCCCGGGCCCGGCGAGCGCAACCTTCCACGGCCGCGACGTCTTCGGCCCGGTGGCGGCCCACCTGAGCCTCGGGGCGGACCCCGGGGCCCTCGGCGCGGAGATAACCGACATGGCCGCCGTGGAGGTCCCGGCGCCGGTCTCTTCCGGAGAGACGCTCACCGGACGGGTCATCCACGTCGACCGCTTCGGCAACCTCATAACCAACGTCACCAGGGGCGATGTCCCGCTCGGCGCCGAAGGGGAGACCGAGGTCGCCGTAAGGGGCGTGGTCATAAGCGGTATATCCGGAACCTACTCCTCCGTGGCCGAAGGGGAGCTCGCAGCGCTCTTCGGAAGCTCGGGCAGGCTCGAGGTCGCCTGCAACGGGGGGTCGGCCTCGAGGACGCTCGGCGCGGCGGTGGGCGAGCCCGTCACCGTAAGGCCCGGGAGGCTTTAGATGAGGGCCGTCGTTCAGCGGGTCACAGGCGCCAGGGTGACGGTGGAAGGCGCGCCCGCAGGGGCCATAGAAAAGGGGCTGCTCCTGTATGTGGGGGTGGAGAAGGGGGACACCGGGGCCGACGCCGATTATATGGCCGGAAAGGTCGTCGGCCTTCGCGTCTTCCCCGACCGGGAGGGGAAGATGAACCTCTCCGTAAAGGCCGTGGGTGGGCGCGTGCTCCTCGTATCCCAGTTCACGCTCCACGGCGACGTCCGAAGGGGGAGGCGGCCGTCCTTCGACCGCGCCGAGGCGCCGGAGAGGGCAAGAGAGCTCATGGGGTTCCTGGCCGGGGCCATCGAGGCCCTTGGGGTGAGGGTAGAGGAGGGCAGGTTCCGGGCCCACATGGAGGTCGCCTCTACGAACGACGGCCCGGTGACGCTCCTCGTGGACAGCAGGAAGGTCTTCTGACGGCGCGGGCCCGATACGTCCGGCGGGCTACTCCGGCGTCCTGAAGCGCTGGACCCTGTGGTTGCCCCAGTCGACGACGTATACGTCCCCCTCTGCGCTCACCGCCACGCCGGTCGGACCTCCCAACTCGCCGGGGCCGGAGCCCTTGCTTCCGAAGGATGTTATGAACCCGCCGTCCTTGCCGAATACCTGGACCCTGTCGTTGTAAAAGTCCGCGACATAGACCCTTCCCTTCGGACCCACCGCTATGCCCGAGGCCACCCTGAACCTCCCCCTCCAGAACCCCATGCCGCCCCATTGGGAGATATACCCGCCGGCCGCCGTAAATACCTGGACCCTGTTGTTGTAGGAGTCCGAGACGTATACCCGGCCCTCCGGCCCCGCCGCTATCTTGGCGGGGTAGTAGAACCTTCCGGGGTCTTGGCCGGGAAAGAGAGGGGAGAGAAGAGACTTCACGTTACCGACCTTCTTCTCCCCGCCCCACCGGGTGACAAAGTTGCCGTCGCCCTTGAACTTCTGCACCCTGTGGTTGTAGAGGTCCACCACATATACCCAGCCCCCGGAATCGACCGCGACATCGGAAGGGGCGTCGAACTCGCCGTCGCCGCTGCCGCCGCCCCCCCACTTCAGGATGAACCCTCCCGAGGCGGTAAACTTCTGTACGTAATCAGAGTCATAGTCCGTGACGTAGACGAACCCGTCGCTGTCCACGGCTATGCCTGTCGGTTTTTGAAATTCGCCGTCCCCCTCTCCCGCGCCGCCCCACTCAAGGACGGGCTCACCCTCTGCGGTAAACTTCTGGACCCTGTGGTTCCGAACGTCCGTGACGTAGACGAACCCGGAGCCGTCGACCGCGACCCCGTAGGGCTCGTTGAGCTCGCCCGGGGCTGCACCCTTCGACCCCCAGGACCCGACAAACGTTGGGGGCGCCTCACCGGGATACGCCGGTGTGGAGAAAAAAAGGGCTACGAGGCATAAAAGAAGAACCTTCAGCTTCAAACGGGCCTTACCTTTCCGGGAAGATACCCTACGGCTTTCTCAGCCTTTATCAAAAATTCACCCTGAAGCTCAGGACGCCCGTAAAGTCGTTTTCAAGGGCGCCGCCGTTAAGCTCCTGCAGGACCGGTACCTGGACCGCCGCCTCCACCACGACCCGTCTCGTAACGTACTGGACGGCGGGGGTCAAAAACCACGTGGTCCCTCCCGAGTCATCGTCGTCCACCCCCCCCGCTTCGTTCTTGTCCTTCCAGACCAGGCCGCTTTCCAGCACAACGTAGAGGAAGGCGGGCAGGCCCGTTCCGAGGCTTCGCGGCAACAGCCTGTACTGGTAGGATAGGTCAAGGCGGGCCTCGTCTCCGAACCTGAAACCGTTCGCCTCCGTATTGAACCTGTATGATGCCGACCCGTCAAGCTGCCACCCGAGGGTCTGCCACGTAAAGATCGTCCCCGGGGTATAGTCCCATGAGCCCGAGCCGAGCTGAAGCGGCCGGGGGAGGGCGCCGAGGGAGTCGGTCGCGTCGTCTTCTCCGGTCGGCGCCTTTATGGCGGCAAAGGGGGCTACCCTGACCGTCTGCCCGGGCCGGTCCATCTTCCAGAGGGTATAACGGGCGACGGCCGAGGCGTCGCCGAAACCCGCCTTCCCGCGGGTTACCCTGCCCGAAGGCTCCGTAAGCTCCAGCTCCTTGTCAAGGTAGGGGATTATTCCGAAGAGGGCGAGCTCGCCCGTTGCCCCGTAGACGAGGACCAGGGGGACGGAGAGCACGGCAAGCTCACGGTCCCTGGTAGTGGGGTCGCCCGTTGAGCGGGAGTACCTCGACTGTACGCGGAAGATACCCTCCCCCCTGGCCACGGGCAGGGCCGTGTTGAAGGTAATCGGAGCGGCGGACGCCTCTGCGGCGGCAAGCCACCCGATCATGACGATGAAGAAAACCCGAAGGCGGTAACGCGGCATAAAAGGCGTCTCCATGGAGTCAAAGAACCTTCCCGTTACCCTCGACCCCGCGCCCAGGTACCTCCGGGCAGGCGGGCGTCACCGGCCGGTCTCCTGAAGCTCTATCTTCCCTGGCGTAAAGCCGGCGTCCTTTACGGCCTCTTCGAGCCCCTCGCTCGTGAAGAACTTTTTGTCCCCGTAGATGACCACGACCTTTCCGCCCTCCAGGTCCACGCGGACATCCTCGACCCCTTCCAACTTCTTTATCTTCTTTTCGATCCCGTAGGCGCAGAAGGGGCAACTCAATCCGTCGACCCGCATCGTAACCTCGGCGCCGCCGGCAAGGACGCCCCGAGGGGCGATCAAGACAACCGCAGCCACCAAAATGATCAGGAGTTCTTTCACCTTACACCCTCCGCTTCAGCACGACAGGCTTACCCCGAAGAGATCATAGAGGGGCGGCACGGAACCCTTTTCCGCCCCTCTATCCCTTGCTTACAGCCGGAGCGTCTTTTCCGCCCACTCCGGCGTTGGCCTGCCCTCGTGGACGATAACGCCGTCCACGACTATCGTGGGCACGGCCTTTATGCCGTAGGACTTCGCCTCGGGACAGCACTCGTCCCCGGAGCACCTGCGCTCTATGACCTCGCAGCCGCACCCCTTCACGGTCTCTTTTACGAGCTTCAGCGTATCGTTACAGAGCGGACAGCCCGCGGTAAAGACCTCGATGGTCCTCATGACCTGACCTCCCTTCCATAAACCCGGCATCTTCGAGAGCGTCCTCGCTTCAATCCTCCGCGAGGCTCTCGAGTATCGAGCAGCCCGAAAGCGGGCCCTTGCCGGGGCACTCCTTGATAATCTTCTTAAGGGTCCTGCGCATCGATTGGAGCCCCTCTATCTTCGCCTCTATATCATCGAGTTTGCGCCGGGCCGTATCCCTTACGTCCCCGCAGGTAGAGCCACTGTCCCCGCTCAGGGCCAGAAGCTCTTTTACCTCCTTGAGCGTGAAGCCGAGCCCCTGGGCCCGCTTGATGAACCTCACGACCCGCACGGCCTCGCCGGGATAATCCCTGTATCCGGACCGCGTCCTTGCAGGCGCCGCAAGAAGGCCTCGCCTCTCATAATACCTGATGGTTTCGACGTTGACCCCCGCGAGGGCGGCGAGCCGGCCGCTTGTTAGCACAGCCATGACCATATCCTCCACTGACTACATTATACACCCCGTACCAAGGTACGGGGTCAAGGGTTTTTAAACGAAGGACTTCAGTACGCCATGTAGTAGTCCGCGCCCGTCAGGAGCGCGAGCATCTCCTTGAGCGTCACGGGCTTGAAGAACTTAACGGAGAGGTTCTTCGTCTCGCCCATCCGTTCCTCTATCTTTGCGAGGACCAGAAAGGCGGTGTTTACGTAAAACTCGGCGCCTTTTTCGTGGAGCATCTCGATGAACCGCCCGTAGGTTTCGGGCACGTCCTTCAGCTCAACGCCGAACTGCCCCGCCAGAGAGACCCGGAGCCTTTCGGGGAGCGGATAGTCCTCGATGGCGTCCTTTCCCAGCCAGCCTACCTTGAAGGTATTAATGGCGTCGGCGTCGACGAGGACGTCCACGGCGAGCCCCGAGTCGAGGGCCGCCCAGATCATATTGTAGGCCACGCATATCTGGGCGTCGTCATGGCCGAGGCTCGTCTTGAGGTGAACCAGTATCGTCTTCTTCTCCGCGGCCCGTCCTGGCTCGGGGGAGAG
>JBHHVK010000124.1:0-6233 GCA_046754205.1 Thermodesulfobacteriota bacterium | reverse complement strand
TCTTTTTTTGAAAAACACCGGCGGGGGGCCTCACCCGCCCGTTCCCCCCCCGCCTTTTCAGTTGCGGTCCATTGTCATCCAACCCCTGCCCCTTGCGTCGCTCTTAGAGGGGCGCTCCGACCATGGCCTCGAGCCTCTTTATCCTCTCCTCCATGGGGGGGTGGGTGCTGAAGAGCTTCATCATCGGCTTGCCGCTGAAGGGGTGGACTATGAACATGTGCGCCGTGGCCTCGGAGACCTCTTTGCTGACCGTCTGCATGGGTATGCGCTTGCTGTAGTAGTCGAGCTTGCGGAGCGCCTCGGCCAGGTACAGCGGGTTTCCGACTATCCGGGCCCCGCCCTTGTCGGCCGCGTACTCCCTGGAGCGCGATATCGCCATCTGCACCACCATGGCGGCCATCGGCGCGAATATAATCATCGCGATGAGCACGAACGGGTTCCCGCCGTCGCGGGAGCCGCGCCCTCCGAAGAGGGACGCGAAGTAGGCCATGTAGGCCATGTAGCTTATGGCGCCGGCTATGGTGGCGGCTATGGTCGATATGAGTATGTCCCTGTTCTGGACGTGGGCGAGCTCGTGGGCGATGACCCCGGAGAGCTCCTCGCGGCTCAGGAGCTTCGTTATGCCGGAGGTAACGGCCACGGCCGCGTGATCGGGGTTCCTGCCGGTGGCAAAGGCGTTGGGGGCCTCCGTGTTCATTATGTAGACCTTGGGCATGGGTAGCCCGGCCTTCATGGTAAGGTCCTTTACCGTACGGTATAGCTCCGGGGCCGAGCTCTCGTCCACGGGCCGGGCCTTGTACATCTTGAGTATTATCTTGTCGCTCCACCAGTAGCCTGAGAAGTTCATCACCCCGGCGAAGACGAGCGCTATGACGGCGCCCTGCCTGCCGCCGAGCGCGTCTCCGATGAAGACGAGCAGGGCCGTGAGCACGGCCAAAAGCATCACTGTCTTAACGTAGTTCATATCCTGCAAAACCTCCGGTCAAGTAGACGTTTTCCATGCCATGATTCATTATACCATTAATGGAGCGCCCATAAGAAATATATGTGTTACGTCCGGGGCTGTCAAGACCCCTTGACCGCCCCCCCCCGTTAACCCTCCCCCCTGTCCCCTTTTTGCACCCTCAGGCCACGAGGTCCTTTATGGCGCTCCTGACCTCGTCGAGGTCCACCCCCGTGCCCATGCAGTACCCCTGGGGGCGCTTGTTGATTATGGCGAGCACGGGCAGAGGGTAGGCGTCCTGGAGCCCGCTCGTAAGGTCCCTCTCGCAGGCCACGGCCACGACGGCCTGTGGCCTAAGCTCAACGACCTTGCGCCTGGCCACGGTCCCTCCCGTGGAAATGAATATCTCTATGCCGAACTCGTCCATCATCTTTATGAGGTCCCCTATCTCGCATTTGCCGCACCCGGCGCAGTTGCGGACCTTGCGGGTGACCTTGAGCTTGCAGTCGTCCCATTGAATGCAGTGGGGCATGAGGATAAGGAGCCTCTCGGGCTTGAACCTCCGGCCCATGGCCCGGACCATCTTGTTGTTGAGGTCGATAAAGAGCTGCTCTATCTTTATCTTGGGCACCCGGAGCAACCCCCCGGCCATGACCATGAGCGGCAGATAGAGCTTTATCAGGAGCCAGTGCAGCGTCTTCGAGTAAAAGGGTATCTTCTCGCGCGTCATCGCCGCGGCCAGGACGACCGCCCCGCCGAGGACGAGCGCCGAGACGGCGGCGACCACAACGCCGAGGGCTATGGGCAGCGCCGGGTGGATGCTGCGGAGCCCCACCGTTGGTATGTACCAGAAGAAGAAGCCAGCCCCGGCCACGGCAAGCGCCGAGATGGCCAGGAGCGCCACGAACAGGCCCCTGCCCGGGCTGTAGTCTATGCTCTCGGGGTTCGCCCGCAATTTTTCCTCGCTATCAGGCAAAACTCTCTCCGGCTTTCACATGGTAGCCCTTGATGAAGTCGGCCGCCGCCATGCGGCGCTTGTTCTCGGGCTGGAGCTCGGTTATGACGAAGGCCCCCCGGCCGCACCTGACGGTGATGCCGTCGGCCGAAACGTCCGTTATCTCGCCGGGCTCGCCGCGGGCCCCGGCTGTTTCCGATACCCTGCCGGCGTGGACCTTTATGCGTCCGCCCCTCAGGCAGGTATGGGTGCCGGGCCAGGGGTGGAGCCCCCTTACCCGGTTCTTTATCTCCTCGGCCCCGAGCCGCCAGTCAAGCTCGCCGTCCGCCTTTGTGAGCATGGGGGCGTAGGTGGCGAGCGACCCGTCCTGGGCCCTGGGTGTTATCCCGCCTTCGCCGAGGAGCGTGATGGTGCGCTGGAGGAGCGGGGCGCCTATCTCAGCGAGGCGTTCGGAGAGCTCCCCGGCGGTCTCGTCCGGGCCTATGGCGACCTTCTCGGTAAGGAGAACGGGGCCCGTGTCCATACCTCTGTCCATGAGCATGGTCGAGACCCCGGTATAGGCGTCTCCATTGATTATAGCATGGTTTATGGGAGACGCCCCCCTGTACCGGGGCAGCAGAGAGGCGTGGAGGTTGACGCAGCCGAGGCGGGGCAGGTCGATCACCTCGCCGGGGAGGATCCTGCCGTAGGCCACGACGGCCACCACGTCCGGGGCGAGCTCGCCGAGCCTTCGGACAAAGGCCTCGTCCTTCATCCTTTCGGGCTGGAGCACCTCTATGCCCCGCTCCGCGGCGAGCGCCTTGACGGGAGAGGGCTCCACGCGCCCCCCGCGCCCGCGGGGCCTGTCAGGCCGGGTCACCACCGCCGCGACGTCGAAGGCCTCGATGAGAGACCTGAGCGACGGGACGGCGAAGGCCGGGGTGCCCATGAAGACCACTTTTAGCGGCGTCTTCATCCGAGGCCGCCCCCTCTCCACGCGGACCGGTCCACTAAAGGGCGGTCTCCTGAGCGAGCGCCTTTTTGAGCTTCCTCTTGATGAGGTCCCTCTTGAGCCTAGAGAGCCTGTCGATGAAGAGGATGCCGTCGAGGTGGTCTATCTCGTGCTGGAGCGCTATGGCCAGCAGGCCGCCGGCCTCTATCTCCACCTCCCGGCCATCGCGGTCGAGCGCGCCGACCACCACCCGCTCGGCCCTTATGACGTCGGCGGTCACGCCGGGGATGCTCAGGCAGCCTTCCTCGTACTTCGTCCTCCCCTCGGCGGAGCGGACCTCCGGGTTTACGAGGGCCACCAGGCTCCTGCCCCTGCCGGGCTCCTCCGAATCGGTCGGCACGTCGAGGATTATGACCCTCCTGGCCACCCCCACCTGCACGGCGGCGAGCCCCACGCCGCGAGCGTGGTACATCGTCTCCGCCATGTCGTCTATGAGGCGGCGCACATCGTCGTCCACCTCTTCGACGGGCTCAGCCGTCGTTTTGAGGAAGGGGTCCGGGTATTTCAGTATTTCAAGCAATGCAAGCTCCCTGCGATTCAGCCACGGGCGTAATCCCCGCGCCGTGTTACTCCAATTTCATATTATACCGGAAAATACGCTTCGGATAAACGGTTTTTAAGGGAGGCGCGGCCGGCCCGGTCAGGTGACGGTAAGGGGGTCCATGTCCACGGAGAGGCTGATCTTCGAGGGTTTTCTCGCCTCGAAGCCCCTCTTCAGCGCCGCTACGAGCGGGTGGAGCGTCCTGACGTCGCGGCCCTTTACGAGGAGGTTCCACCTGTAGCGCCCCTTGAGCTTGGCCAGCAGCGCCGGGGCCGGGCCGAGGAGAGTTATCCCGAGACCGGATCTTCCCTGCCTCTTCAGGAGTATTTCGGCCATGTCGTGGAGCGCCCCGGCGGCCCGGGCCGTGTCCTCATCGGTGGGGCCGGCGACCCTGAGGCAGCAGAGCCTCGAAAAGGGGGGGTAGGCGAGCTCCCGGCGGAGCCCGATCTCCTCGGCGAAGAAGGCCTCGTAGTCGTGGAGGGCGGCGCTCGTGAAGCAGTAGTGTTCCGGGTTCAGGGTCTGCACGATTACGCGGCCCGGCGCATCTCCGCGGCCGGCGCGGCCCGCGGCCTGGGTTATGAGCTGGAAGGTCCGTTCGGCGGATCTAAAGTCCGGTATGTTGAGCGAGGTGTCCCCGGAGATTACGCCCACGAGCGTCACACCTGGGAAGTCGTGTCCCTTGGAGACCATCTGCGTGCCTATGAGCACGCCCACCTCCCGGGCCTCCACGGCGTCAAGTATCTTTTTTACCGACCCCTTTTTCCTGGTGGTGTCCCTGTCCATGCGGGCCACCTTCGCATCTGGAAAGAGCGCTCTCACCTCCTCCTCGACCTTTTCCGTCCCGAGCCCCGGGGTGCCGAGGTTCGTGCCAGCGCAGGAGGGGCACTGGTCGGGTATGGGGGTGGAGAGGTCGCAGTAATGGCACTGGAGCAGGCGGGATGACTTGTGGGCCGTAAGGGTTACGCTGCAGTTTACGCACCTCGCCGTGTGGCCGCAATCCCTGCATATGAGGAAGCTCGAAAAGCCCCTGCGGTTGAGGAAGAGCAGCGCCTGGTTGCCCTCGTCGAGCACCCGCCCGAGGAGCCCCGAGAGCTCCCGGCCGAGGACCTCGCTTTTTCTGCCCCTCATGTCCGCGAGCTCCACGTCCGGGAGCCGCCTCTCCATGACCCTGTTTTTAAGGACGAGCGGGACGAGCTTGCCCTTCTTCGAGTTGTAAAAGGTCTCGACCGAAGGGGTTGCCGAGCCGAGGACCACCGTAATGCCGAGGTGGTTGGCCAGGGCGAGGGCGGCGTCCCTGGCGTTGTACCTCGCGCCTTCCTCCTGCTTGTAGCTCGTCTCGTGCTCCTCGTCGACTATTATGAGCCCGAGGTCCTTCAGGGGCGAAAAGAGCGCGGAGCGGGCCCCCACGACTATGTCGGCCTTGCCCTCGACTATCCTGCGCCACTCGTCGTACCTCTCACCCTCGGACAGGCCGCTGTGGGCGAGCGCCACCCTGCCGGGGAACCTCTCGGTCAGGTAGGCGGCCGGCCAGGGGGTGAGCGCAATCTCCGGGGCGAGGAAGATGGCCTTCCTGCCGGCCCTTACGACCTCTTCGAGGACCTTCAGGTAGACGAGCGTCTTGCCGCTTCCGGTGACCCCGTAGAGGAGGAAGGGGGAGTAGGCGCCCTTGGCGAAGGCTTCGAGGATGGCGTCTATGGCCGAGCCCTGCTCCGGGTTCGGCTCGTGGGGGAGGGCCTTCGGCGCAAGCCCGCTCATGGGGTCCCGGAGGACCCGCCGCTCCGTTATCTCGACGAGCCCCTTGTCGGCGAGCCTGGTGACTATCCGCGTGGCGCCTCCGTAGAGGGAGGCCAGGTCGCTGAGGCTCGTCTCCCCCCTTTCAAGGAGGTGGAGGTAGACCTGTCGCCCAACGGGGGAGCGCTTGAAGTAGGCCCCTTCCGCCTCCTCGGCCCCGGCCCCCGTGGCCCGGACGAAGCGCGCGGTCTTCTCCGAGGCGCCCGTCTTGAGTAAGGTCTCCTCGACGAGGAGGCCCTGCTCCCTGAGCCTTCCGACGGTGCCGTAAAGGGGCCTGCCCTTCATGCGCCTGGCGAGCCCGTCGAGGGTGGCGCCCCTGTCGGCGGCCCGGAGTATCTCCCTTTCAAGGCCCTCGGCTCCGTCGAGGGCGGCCTTGCCGGCCTCTGTAATGGCTATCCGCCGCCTCGTGCGCACCGAGGCCCCGGCCGGGCGTATCATGGAGAGGACCTCGCCCAGGGGGGCGAAGTAGTAGGAAGAGAGCCAGCGGTAGAACCCGAGCATCCTTTCGTCGAACAGAGGGACGGGGTCGAGCACGTCGGTCACGGGCCTTACGTCAAATGCCCCGGGCTTACCCGTAAGGCCGAGGCAGTAACCGGCCAGACTCCTTCGGCCGAAGGGGACGAGAAGCCGCCTGCCGAGGGCCACGTCTCCCGCGAGCTCATGGGGCACGGAGTAGGTGAAGGTCCCCTCTACCGGGGCCTCCACCGCCACCTCGGCAAAGACCGGCCTGATGTCAGGTGCTATTTTCACCGATTGTCCAAAGAAGGAAAGGGACCGTCCCCCGGGGGGGTTATTCGACCCATTCGCCCTGCAGGTCGTCGTAGTCTCCCGGGGCCTGGTCGACGAAGCGGGTGTATTCGTTGAGGAAGGTGACCCTTGCGACGTCCGTGGGGCCGTTGCGCTGTTTGGCCACTATTATCTCGGCGCTGCGTCTCGTGCCGCACGTGCAGAGGTCGGGGGGGCAGTCGCACTTCTTGTAGACCGATTCCCTGTAGACGAACATTACGACGTC
>JBHHVK010000123.1:0-6235 GCA_046754205.1 Thermodesulfobacteriota bacterium | reverse complement strand
TGATGTTTATGATGGCGGCGAGTATCCGGAGGTCCCCGGCCATGGGCTGCTGGGTGGCGATGAGGAGTATGCACCTCTCCTCTATGTTGAACCTCAGCCGGTTTATCTTAGCGTCGTCCCGGATTACCTTGTTCGAGGCCTCGATGTCCCTCGCGCCGAGCGCCTCCATGGAGCGGGTTATGGCCGCGCCTACCTTGTCGGCCATCTTGAGGACGTTGTTCTGGACTTCCTTCAAGGACTTGTGGAACGCCTCTCTGGTCATTGCGCAAATCTCCTTGCCTTTGGGCCCGGTCCCCCATCATGCACCGGGCCGGTGCCAGCTCCGCCGCTAACCGAACCTTCCCGTTATGTAGTCCTCGGTAAGCTTGTTCGAAGGAGCGGTGAATATCCTCTGGGTCTCGTCGAACTCTATGACCTCTCCGAGCATGAAAAAGCCCGTATACTCCGATACGCGGGCGGCCTGCTGCATGTTGTGGGTCACTATCACAACGGTGTAGTCCTGCTTGAGCCCCGCCATGAGGTCTTCTATCTTGGCCGTGGCCACCGGGTCGAGGGCGGAGCAGGGCTCGTCCATGAGGATGACCTCCGGCTCCACGGCCACCGCCCTTGCGATGCAGAGCCGCTGCTGCTGGCCGCCGGAGAGCGAGAGGGCCGGTTCCGAGAGCCTGTCCTTGATCTCGTCCCAGAGGGCCGAGTCCTTCAGCGCCTTCTCCACCCTGCCGGTTATCTCCGACCTGTCCTTTATCCCCAGGAGCTTCAATCCGAAGGCGATGTTGTCGAAGACGGTCATGGGAAAGGGCGTGGGCTTCTGGAAGACCATGCCCACCCGGCTCCTGAGCTTGATGAGGTCGAGCCCCTTGTCGAGAATGTTCCGCCCGTCGAGGAGTATCTCCCCCTCGTAGCGGTTCCCCGGGTAGAGGTCGTGCATGCGGTTCATGCAGCGCAGAAAGGTCGTCTTCCCGCACCCCGAAGGCCCGATGAGCGCCGTTATCCGCTTTTCCTTGATGGAGAGGTCTATGGACTTGAGGGCCTGCTTGTCGCCGTAGTAGAAGCTCAGGTCCTTTATGATTATCCTGTCCCCGGGTGTCATCAGGCTCTATTTCTCCCTTACCAGCACCCTGGCGAATATGGTAACCACGAGGACGCTGAAGGTTATGAGGAAGGCGGCCCCCCAGGCCATGGCGTGCCAGTCCTCGTAGGGCGACATGGCATAGTTGAATATGGTTACCGTCAGGGTGGCCGTCGGCTTCGTAGGGCCGAAGTTCCAGAAGGAGTTGTTGAAGGAGGTGAAGAGCAGCGGGGCCGTCTCCCCGGAGACCCTCGCCACCGCGAGCATCACACCCGTTATTATGCCCCTCATGGCGCCCCTGTAGACGACCTGCACCGTGACCTTCCACCTGGGCGCGCCGAGGGCGAGGGCGGCCTCCCTCGTGGCGTCGGGCACGAGCTTGAGCATCTCCTCGGCGGTCCTTATTACCACGGGAAGCATTATGATTGCAAGGGCTACGGCCCCGGCCAGCGCCGAGAACCCGCCCATGGTCCTCACCATGAGCGCGTAGACGAAGACGCCGATGACGATGGAAGGGGCGCTGGTGAGTATGTCCGAGAGGAACCGGACGGCCGAAGCGAGCCAGCTCTTCCTGCCGAACTCCGACAGGTAGGTGCCGGCGAGGATGCCCGAGGGCACGCCGATGACGGTGGCCAGGACGGTTATCAGGACCGTACCCACTATCGCGTTGGCCATTCCCCCGCCCTCCATGCCCGGAGGGGTGGGCAGCTCGGTAAAAAAGGCCCAGCCCATCGCCGGGAGCCCGAGGACGAGCACGTCCTTCAGTATCCAGATGAGGAATATTATGCCGAAGGCGGCCGAGACGAGCGAGACCGTCAGGGCCAGTAGGTTCGTAAGTCTCCGTTTTTTGTAGTGAAAACTCACCTTGCCTCCTCCTGCGTCACGGCTTGCCGCCCTTGAAGGAGAACCTGGCTATCAGGAGCTTGGCCGAGGCGAGCACCGCCAGGGTTATCACGAAGAGGATGAGCCCCAGCTCGACGAGGGCCGATAGATAGAGGTCGTGGTCCGCCTCGGTGAACTCGTTTGCGAGGGTCGCGGAGATGGAAGTGGCCGGGTCGAGGAGCGACGCGCTTATGTGCGGCGCATTGCCTATGATGAAGGTGACGGCCATCGTCTCTCCGAGGGCGCGTCCGAGGCCGAGTATCACCGCCCCGATTATGCCCGAGGCGGTATAGGGTATGACTATCCTCCTTATGACTTCCCACCTCGTGGCCCCAACCCCGTAGCCCGACTCCTTGAGCATGGGCGGGACCATCTCGAAGACGTCCCTGGTGACCGAGGAGATGAAGGGTATTATCATTATGGCGAGGATGAAGCCCGCCGGGAGCATCCCGATGCCGAGGGGGGCGCCGTCGAAGAGCGGGATGAAGCCGAGGTGATCGATAATGAGCGGCTCGACGTGGTCGGCTATGATGGGGGCGAATATAAAGAGGCCCCACATGCCGTATATGATGCTCGGTATGGCGGCCAGGAGCTCAACTGCTATCCCTACCGGCCCCTTCAGGGCCTTGGGGGCCATCTCCGTCAGGAAGATGGCGATGCCGATGCTCACCGGCAGGGCGATGATGATGGCTATTATGGAGGATACGACCGTGCCGTATATGGCCGGCAGGGCGCCGAACTCGAGCCCCACCGGGTCCCATGCCGTGGAGGTGAGAAAGCCCGCCCCGAAGGTCTTGATGGATAGCGCGCTCTCCACCAGGAGGACGACGATGATGAGCGCCATCAGCAGCATGACCGAGACGGCGAAGAACCAGGCCGTCCCCCGGAAGGCGGCGTCCCCGGCATGCGCCGATCTGTATCTGTCCGGGTATTTCATAGGCTTTGGGCGTCCATTATAATGGAAGTCCGGCGGGCAATCAACCTTCAGGTCGATATGCCGGGTCAATCCTTCCAGAGAGGCCTGCCCCCGCACCTTATCTCCCTGGCCCAGGCGTCCTCCACCACGCCGTAGACCGCCTCGGATAGGGGCACGTAGTCGAGGGAAGCGGCCATCTCACCGCCCTTACGGTAGGCCCAGTCGAAGAACTTCAATACCCCCTTCGCCGTCCCGCAGTCTTCGGGCTCCTTGGCGACGAGGATGAAGGTCGCCCCGGCTATGGGCCATGCCTTCGCGCCGGGCTGGTCAGTGAGGACCACGGCAAAGCCCGGCGTGCCCCTCCAGTCCGCCCCCGAGGCGGCGGCGGTAAAGGTCTCCATGGATGGGGCGACGAACTCCCCCGTCCTGTTCTTGAGGCTCACGAAATGGAGCCTGTTCTGAACGGCGTAGGCGTACTCCACGTAACCTATGGAGTACTTCACACGCCTCACGAAGTTGGCCACCCCCTCGTTGCCCTTGCCGCCTATTCCGGCGGGCCAGCTTACGGCCTTGCCGAAGCCCACCTCCTTTGTCCACGCCGGGCTCACCTTCTTGAGGTAGTTGGTGAATATCCAGGTGGTGCCGGACCCGTCGGAGCGGTGGACCACGGTTATCTTCCTCGCCGGGAGGTTCAGCCCGGGGTTCAGGGCCGTTATCCGCTCGTCGTCCCACCTCTTTATCCTGCCGAGGAAGATGTCGGCGAGCACGGGGCCCGTCAGGCGGCACTCGCCCGCCGCAACCCCGGGTATGTTCACCACCGGCACCACGCCGCCAACGGCCATGGGGAACTGCACTAGGCCCGACCCGTCGAGGTCCCCGGCCCCGAGAGGCGCGTCACTCGCCCCGAAGTCCACGGTCCTCGCCTTTATCTGCTTTATCCCGCCCCCGCTGCCGATGGACTGGTAGTTGACCCTCGTGCCGGACTGCCCGGCGTAGGCATAGGCCCACTTGGAGTAGAGGGGGTAGGGGAAGCTCGCACCGGCGCCGTTTATGAGCTCCGCGGCCGTGGCGCCGCCGCAGGCCAGCACGAGGACCGCGAAAAGGATAAATACACCCGGAAGTTTTCTGATCATCTCTCTCTCCTCATTATCATGCTTTTTCCCGGATATTAGCGTGCCGGGGTTACAACCACGTTACAACGCGGTTAACCTCCCGAGACTTTTTAAAGATTGACACCGATTCGGCCGTTCATGTAGGATATGCCCTTAGCAATATCCGTGCTTTAAAGCGTCTTTGTACGTATTCAATAACCGGGAAAAGGAGTTTGCTCGATGGGTACGAAGAAATCCGGTCAGCTCATGAAACGGGCCGCAAGGCTCATACCCGGCGGGGTGAACAGTCCCGTGCGCGCCTTCAAGGCCGTCGGCGGCCGTCCGCTCTTCATCACGAGGGCCCGGGGCTCGCGGATCTACGACGCCGACGGGAACGCCTACCTGGACTACATAGGCTCCTGGGGCCCGATGATACTCGGGCACGCCCACCCAAGGGTGAGCGCCGCCCTCAAGAAGGCCGTGGACAGGGGCACGAGCTTCGGCGCGCCCACGCCGACCGAGGTGGAGCTCGCCGGGCTCACCATCGAGGCCTTCCCGTCCATGGACATGGTCAGGTTCGTAAGCTCTGGCACCGAGGCCACGATGAGCGCCATCCGTCTCGCCCGGGGGTACACCGGCCGCGACGGCGTCATAAAGTTCGAGGGCTGCTACCACGGGCACGCCGACAGCCTCCTGGTGAAGGCCGGAAGCGGGGCGGCGACCCTCGGCGTGCCTTCGAGCCCCGGCGTGCCCGGCTCCGTCGCCAGGGACACCCACAACGCCGTCTACAACGACCTCGAAAGCGTCGAGAAGATATTCAGGAAGTGGCCCAAGGGGATAGCCTGCGTCATCGTCGAGGGCTGCCCGGGAAACATGGGCGTGGTGCCGCCGGCAAAGGGCTTTCTCAAGGGTCTCAAGGCGCTCGCGAGAAGGCACGGCGCGCTCCTTATAATGGACGAGGTGATGAGCGGGTTCCGCCTCTGCTACGGCGGGGCGCAGAAGGTCTACGGCATAGACCCGGACCTCACATGCCTCGGAAAGGTCATCGGAGGGGGGCTCCCGGTCGGTGCCTTCGGCGGTAAGCGTAAGATAATGGAAAAGCTCGCCCCCTCGGGGCCTGTATACCAGGCCGGGACCCTCTCGGGCAACCCCATAGCCATGACCGCCGGCATCGAAACGCTCAGGGTCCTCCAGAGAAAGGGTACCTATGAAAGGCTCTTCAAAAAGACCGCCAGGCTCGTGGAGGGGATAAGGCGTATAGCCGAAAGGCGGGGGGTCGTCTGCCAGGTCCAGTCCCAGGGCTCCATGTTCACCGTCTTCTTCACCGACAGGCCGGTGGCCAACTTCGGCGACGTCGCCGCCTCGGACCTCAAGAGGTTCGGCCGCTACTTCCAGAGGATGCTCCGTAGCGGGGTCTACATCGCGCCCTCGGCCTTCGAGGCCTGCTTCGTCTCCACGGCCCATACGAACGATGACATCGCAAGGACCCTCGAGGCCGTGGACAAGAGCTTCACCCGCCTGTGATGGGTCCTATGCGGACGGCAAATTTTCAAGACATACCTCGTTGCCATCAAGAACCGTTTAGTCAACTGGGTAACGTTTAGAAATTTGCCGTGCGCGAGCACCTTTCTACAGAAAGTTCCCCCCAGGAGTATCAACCGCCGTAGGCTATAAGAAGGAGCAGTACGCCGAGCGCGACCCTGTATATTACAAAGGGCGTCATCGAGGCGCGGGAGATGAACCTGAGGAAGTAGTGTATGGTAACGTAGGCCGAGGCGAAGGCCACGGCAAAGCCCAGCCCGACGGCGCTCCAGGGCGTGTCCATGCCGGCCTTTATCATATCGGCCCCCTCCTTGCCGCCGGCGAGCGCGCCGACCACGACCGCCAGCAGGAATGAGAAGCGCGCGGCGGCGGGCCTCGAAAGTCCTGAAAAGAGCCCGGCCGTAATCGTTATACCCGACCTGCTCGTGCCCGGCACGAGCGCCAGGGCCTGGGCCGCGCCCACGAAGAGGGCCGCGGCCCAGGAGACTTCGCGGACCTCACGGCCTCCGGGCCTGCGGTCGGCCGCCCAGAGGACCACTCCCCAGATAATCGACGACCAGGCTATGACCTTTACGGACCGGAGGCTTCCGGCCACCACGTCGTGGGCGAGCAGCCCGGCCGCGGCCACCGGCACGGTGGCCGCAAGGACCATGAGCGCGAGTTTGCCTTCCCCGCTGCCCCCCCGGCCCCCCCGCCCCCCCCGCCCCCCCCGCCCCCCCCGCCCCCCCCGGCCCT
>JBHHVK010000122.1:0-6301 GCA_046754205.1 Thermodesulfobacteriota bacterium | reverse complement strand
GGATTGAACGCGCCCGCCTGTAAAGAATGGGCCTGTCTTTAAAGGGCCCCCGGCACCTTACCTCTGCGCCCTCCCCGGGGAGTTAAGAGCGGCGCGAAAAGTCCGCCGCGCCGCGAGACCTTAGATACGGCCTTTCGCCACGCGCCGGCCCCATGAGCCGCAGGGAAGGGGGCGGCCGGGCCGCCCTATGCAATCATACCACTCTTTCTCAAAGAGGCTGAAGCCCGGCCTGCGCCCCGCGGCGTCCTTACAGGTTGTAACTCAAGCCGGCCATAGTCTGTGAACGGTCATAGTCGTAGCGCTTGTCCGTTGAGTTCTGGTTGTCGTACTCCACGTCAACCCAGGCCTTCAGGCGTCCGGTGATGGCGTACTCGCCCTTAAGGTCGATGCCGAGACCGTCGTATCTCTTGCCGCCCCCGGTGGGGTCATCAAAGGCAAAGGCGTTGTCGTAGTCCCGGACCCAGATATCCGCCGTGGCCCTGAGCCTCAGCCTGTGGCTGGCCTTGTATATGCCCCTGACCCTGAATTTGTGCTTGCTGTAGTCGTTATACCCCACGAACCTGTCGTCGCGCAGCGTAAAGGAATAGTCCAAGTAGCTCACCAGCTTCTTGCCGAACCTGTGCCTGAGCGTTATATCGAAGTCGTGGTATGCGTATTCGAGCCGCGGGTTCGAGGTGAGTGCCGTGCCGGTGGCGTCACGCGAGGGTCTGTCGTCATAGTCCCGCACGAAGTACTTGTAGCCGAGGAACAACTTGGTGGGGTCGGCCAGCTTGAAGTTCAGCTTACCTCCTATGGCGTAGTACGTATGGTCATACTGGCTGACTACAACAGGGTCCTCGTAGTCGCGGAACTCGAACCTGGCGAAGACCTTGTACCTGACCTTGTGGAGCCGGTTCCTGTACTCGGCCTCACCTCCTATGCCGGCGAAATTATACCTGCTGGAGATATCGACGCCCGTGGAGGAGGACTTCTTGAGGCCATCGTCACGGTCGAAGTAGACCTCATTATTAAAACGGCCAAAGGCGCCGAAGTACAGCGTCGAGCGCCGTCTCCCCTCTCCCGAGAGGGTGAACTCCGGACCCACGCGCACCTTGTTCTTGTACTCATTGGCGTTGTCGAGGTCAGCGTCGAGATAAGCCCTGCCGTAGAAGTCATACGCCATGATGATGTCCGACGTGGGGCTCATGGCGTACCTGTAGTCTATATCAAGACCGAGGGGTATGAAGATTCCCGACTGCTTTCTGGGACTGACAGTCGGCGTGCCCGTTGCCGCAAGGTCCACATAGGAAACGTCCGGCGCGAGGTATGCGTTGCTGTCATAGCCGAGCCCTGCCTCTACGGATAATTCGAGCCCCGGGTACACGCCCACACTCTTCTGCGTCTCCCCATACCCTTCGTCGGCCAGAGCCGTCCCGGCAACGAGCGCCGTGACGGCAAACACCGCAGAAACAATTAGCATTCCAAGTCTATTCATCACCTGATATCTTCCCTCCTTTTAGTTCGTTTTTTATTACCTCGTTTTCAGGCTGCAACAGCAGCCCCTTTTTAAGCTCCGATTCAGCCTCGGAGATCCTTCCCGCGGCCCTCAGGGCCCTGGCCAGCTCCACACGCAGCCCGGCGTCGGAGGGCCTCATATCCACCACCTCCCTGAGAAGTTTTACCGCTCTGTTGTAGGCGGCCTGCTTCTGCAGGACATGCGCCATGTAGAGCTTCGGCTTGTAGTTGTATGGGTCGAGTTCCATGGCCCTGGTGAGAGCCTCCATGGCGGCGGCGTTGTCTCCCACCCTGTCGTAGGCGAGCCCCAGGTTTATCCAGGCGATGGCGTAGGTATCGTCCCTGGCCAGCACGGACCTGTAAAGCCCGATAGCCTCCTTGAACATCTCCTTTTTGATATACCGTACCGCGAGGTTGAGTCTGGCGCGCTTGTAACCCGGGCGTATATCGAGCACCCTGGTATAGGCGTCTATGGCGTCGTCGTCCCTGTCCATTCTTGAATAAAGCACGCCGAGGTTGAACCAGGCCTGCCAGTACCGTGGATTGTGGCGTATGGCGGTCCTGTAGGAGGCCTCCGCCTCATCAAAGCGCCCCTGGCGCACCTGAAGCAGCCCGAGGTTGTACCACGCCTCGGGGTAGTCCCCCTTCAGCTCTATCGCCCTAAGGTACGCACGCTCGGCCTTCCCATACTCCTTGAGGGCCCTGTATGCGCGCCCCATGTTCACATACGCCTTGGGATAGTCCCCGCCCGCCGCATCAACGGCCTTTGTGTACTCCTCTATGGACCCGGCGTAGTCCTTTGCGCCGAACAGGGCCCTTGCGAGGTTGAAGTGGCTCCGCGCATCAGACGGGTCACGGCTTACCAGCCACTCGAACTGGCCCCTCGCGTCGGACCAGCGTTTCCCGGCCAGGTACAGCAACCCGAGGTTATAACGCGCCTTCGAGAACTCGGGATTGAAGCGGATGGCCTTCTTGTATGTGGAGATCGCCTCATTTCTCTTCCCCTGCGAGTTGAGTATCATCGCGATCTTGAAGTAGGCCGACGTGAAGTTGGGCTTGAGCTTCAATATCATCTCGTACTGGCGCAACGCCCTTTGACGCCCCTTGTCCGTGTCGGGCTCCATGGAAGCGAGCATGAACCGCGCCCTTATGTTGTCAGGCTGTATCTTTACCGCGCGCCCATAGGCGTCTGCGGCGTGCGTCCTGTCGCCGGGGCTGAGCTTACGGTATGTGTTGCCGAGTGCGACGAGGGCCCTTGCCTTGCGTTCTCCGGCCGCCCCGTCAACGGCGCGCTTGAGCGACTCCAGCGCACCCTTCAGGTTGCCGCTCTTCTTGAGAATCAGACCCATGTTGTAGTTGGCCTCGTAGTGGTACGGCACCTCCTTGAGCAGTCTCTTGTAGTCTTCAACCGCCTC
Source organism: Thermodesulfobacteriota bacterium (assembly GCA_046754205.1). Taxonomy (GTDB): domain Bacteria; phylum Desulfobacterota; class GWC2-55-46; order GWC2-55-46; family JBHHVK01; genus JBHHVK01. The sequence goes on along the minus strand of JBHHVK010000122.1, from coordinate 3,392 downwards.
CTCCTCGCGCCCGAGGGATCCAAGCACCACGGCTCGGGTGAAGTAAGCGCTCGTGTTCACGGGCTCCACCGACAGGGCCCGGTTAAGGGTCTCAAGGGCCTTCTCCTTCTCGCCCTTCCTGTAGTAAAGGAAGCCGAGGCCGGAAAGCGCCTGTGAGGTCGGCCCCCTGGAGAGTATGGATGCGTATACGCCTTCAGCCTCATCCCACTTCCCCTCTGCCGTAAGACGCGCCGCCTCTTCGTAGAGCGGGTCGGCGTTATGGGCACGGGCGAGCTCGACTATGGCCCCGGCTCCCATATCTTCTTCGGGATTGACCTCACCTGAGTCCGCGAACTTCCCTATTTCTATTACGGTAATCCTGTCGGCGTCAAGGGCGACCTTGAACTTCACCGTAAAGAGCAGCATGAACAGCGCCGCTATTACAAGAATAATCGGCACAAAACTCTTACGGAGGATGTCGAGCCTGGTCAGGGTCATGGCCCGGCCTCCCCGGGCCCGCCCGGGCCCCGTCCCAAGCCGTCCAGTATGGTGCGCATGCCTTTTCTGTTTACGTCCTGTATCTGAAGTCCTGGACGGACGTTTATCTCAAGCACCATGACATCGTCGGCGCCTATGGCCACGTCTATACCGAGGTACTTAAGCGGCACGGCCCTGGCCACGCGCCGGCCAACCTCGATGACGCGGTCCCAGAACGGTATGCGGCGCCCCAGAAGCCCCACACCGGTGTCCGGGTGCCGGGTGACGACCCTGTCCCTGTATACGGCATGGATGGTCCTTCCCGTGGCCATGTCGATACCCACGCCGACGGCGCCCTGGTGAATGTTGGCCTTGCCCTCGGAGGCGTAAGTGGGTATGCGGGTCATGGTCAGCACCGGTTCGTTCTTGAAAAAAACGACCCGGATGTCGGCAAGCCCCAGCCGGCTCATATCGGCCATCTCAGGGTGCTGCTCTACACGCGCCTCTACCATGGCCTGGTCATGGAGGTCGAAGGAGTAGACGCCGAAGATGATATCCGAGATGTGACGCTTGAGCCCCTCCTGCGTATAGACCCTGCCGCCCGCCGCGGACCATCCGCCCCCGTCTCTTCCCGTGACGACCACGATCCCGCCTCCGCCACGGCCGTGCACGGGCTTGATGACGAAATCCGTATACGGCCCGAGTTCTTCTCCAAGGTTGCCCAGTTCGTAGAAGTAGCCGTAAACGGCGTAGGTGGCGGGGTGCGGCACGCCTATCGCATCGAGCACGCCCTTTGTAACGGTCTTGTCGTCGGCTATCTGGAAGTCCCGCCGGCTGTTGTGGGTGTAGATGTAGTGGAGGTTGCGCTCATTTATACCGAGCACCCTCGATGCATGAGCTCTGAACGTACGCCACTTTGATATGTGCTTAAAGGGATTTCTCATTGCCCCTGCCCAAAAATAAGCCTCCTGAAACGTACGAACTCCATAAACCTCATGCCCACCCATTTACCTACCCACATGTTGAGGGCGATGACCACGAGTAGCAGCTCCGGGAAGGCGAGGAACATCGTCTGGAGAAAGAGCGAGCTCATAACCATGTAACACGCAACGATTACGACGGCGGTGGCAAGGGTGACCCTTGCCGCCCTGCCCAATCCCTGCTCTATCTCCACAATGGCGAACCTTTCCGCCGTTATCGCCATAATCGCGATGGGGAAGAGTGTGATGTGAGCGAGGTCGAAGAGCCCCAGACGGACCCCGGCTACGGTCATCGTAAGCATAACCATGACCACGAAGGTCAGCATAATGGCCATCTTCGGCGAGTGCAGCAGCTGGAGCCAGTCAAGCACCCTGCGTACGAGCGACGAGAGTACGATGATGAATATGAAACCGGCCAGCCCCCACACCACCCCCGTCTCCCTTGCTGCGGCCGCGATAAGGGCCGGCAGGAAGGTGCCGAATGTCTCAAGGCCTATGACGTTCCTGAATATGACCGTGACAAAGGCCCCTATGGGTATCATGAGTATTATCTTCAGCAGGTTCTGCGGGATCCCCACCCGCTCGAATATCGAGTAGATGTTCAGTATGTTGAACATCGACTCACCGAGCGACTCAATGGCCTCGCGCTTGGGTACGAGCCTCCTGGTCATCTTGAAAAAATACCTGAAGTTAACGTTAGTGGTGTACTTGAAGAGCACCAGGTCGCCGTAGTACAGCGTCAGGTAGTGTGAGGGGAGCTCCGCCAGATGGTCGTTTATGGTGTCGAAGGGGACCCAGTGGCCGTTTATGTATATCTCGACCCACTGGTGGCTCACACGCTTGCTGCCCTGCTCCATGATGATCCCGCCCACGAGACGGGCCGGCATGTTGAGCTTTCTGGCCATGGCGGCGAAGAGCCTGCTCTTGCCGTTACAGCTCGCCTCGCCGAGCTTGAGCGCGGTGATGGCGTCGGTGTAACCGGAAAAGTCCTTGTTCTTGAACTCGTCCTGCAGGTAGCGGTGTATGCGGGTCAGAGCCTCGATCATGGGCACGTCGCGTGACGGCAGCACCCTGTCTATGGCCTCCTCTATAAGCGGGTCATTGACCTGTATGCCCTCCTCCTCGGCGAGGTACTCATCCATCCCCCTGGGCCTGTTCACCGGCAGGGGCAGTTCAGGCGGTATCACGTACCTGACGTGGTCAGCCCGCGCCAGGTAGGAGTAGCGCACCGAGGCCTCGCCGGCGACCTTTTCGGCGGACCATGTCGCCAGACGGTTATCCGCGTCGGTGGCGAGCGCCATCGTGAACGCCCCCGAAGAGTTGACCTCGTCCAATATGTACTGCCTGGTGTCAGTCTTCGGCAGATAGGTGCTCATGGTAATATCGTTGCCGTGTCCGTTCACCTGCATGTTCACATCAACACGGTAGCTTACCACAGGCAGCAACTCGGCGATGGCGTAGTCGAGGACAAAAATCTTGTAGAACATCACCGCTATCGGCACGATGAGCATGGCGGCGAGAAGCACCGTGAAGCCGCCTCGTCTTGTGAGGATCGACCTGTTCGCTGACCTTTGCGACATATTAAAGTCCGCCGGGAAACCGGTGAAAACTTCAGGGTTTCCCTTCCGGAAATGTTACGCGGGACGCAGAGGCGTAGCCCGGGCTCTGAATATTTGCTTGAGGCTATACCTGCAACCGGCTTTACAGGTACCTTCTCATGCGTCTCCGCTTCCCTGCCAAAAAAAACCCGTCATCCGCATAAGGTTACGGGCTGCCGGCGTAATAAAGGCCTGAGGCTCCACTATGAATTGTATCATAGGAAGATAAATAAAAAAAACCGCTGCGGGCGTGGCCCGCTGTTACGCCGGGGCCCCCCTCAGGCCTCTTTTCCAGCAATCTACAAGACTGTCGAGGACCTCAAGGGAATGGCTGATATTACGCCCTACCCTCGCGTTT
>JBHHVK010000121.1:0-6308 GCA_046754205.1 Thermodesulfobacteriota bacterium | reverse complement strand
ATCTCCGGGTACTTCTCGCCGAAGTCGAAGCCGAGGCCGTAGAGCTCGTTATAGACGATGTTCTGCGCCTGGGCCGAAAAGTCCTGGAGCCCTATCTCGTAGCCCCCGACGAGCGACTTCTTTCCCCGGCTCAGCTCGTCCTCTGAAACCTCCTCGGTCGTCACCTTGCGGAGCTCGCCGAAGATGGCCTCTATCGCCTCGTCCTTCTTCTCCGGGGCAGAGCCTATGTAGACGCCGAATATCCCCGGGTCCACGCCCTCCTTGGAAAAGGCGCTCAGGGAGTAGGCGAGGCTCTTCTTGTCCCTCAGCTCTATGAAGAGCCTGCCGCCCTGGCCCGAGAGCACCTCGGCGAGGACCTCGAGGGGATACCTGTCGGGGCCGTCTATGGTCGTACCGAGGAAGGCCACGCCCGTGTTGGTCTGGGCCGTCTCCCGCACCTCGCCGGTCCGCCTGACGGCGGTCTGGCGCCGTTCCACGGGAGGGTCGGGGAGCGGGGCCGAGGCGTTCTCGAAGGAGGCGAAGGCCTCGGTGACCTTCTCTATGACGCTGGAGGTATCGACGTCGCCGACAACGGCCATGACCATCCTGTCGGGTACGAAGAACCTCCTGTAGTGCTCCATGAGGTCTTCTCTGGTAAAGCCCTTGACGGTCTCCTCCGTGCCGATGGAGGGCATTCCGTAGGGGTGGTCCCTGTAAAGCTCACCGTAGAGGAGCTTGAAGGTATAGGAGGGGATGTTGTCCCGCGTGGCCTTTATGGCCGCCAGCGTGTCGACCCTGACCTTTTCGATCTCTTCGGTGGGGAAGGAGGGGTTTACGAGGACGTCGGCAAAGATCTCGAGCCCGTGGTCGAAGTCCTTTGAGAGGAACTTGCCCGAGGCCCCGGTGGAGTTCCACCCGGAAAAGCCCGAGACAGACCCCGCCATGTCCTCGAGCTCGCGGCCGAGGTATTCGAGCGTCCTGGTGGTCGTGCCCCTGGCGAGCACCCCGGCGGTGAAGGTCCCGATGCCGCTCTTCCCGGCGTTCTCGAACCTGAGCCCCCCGGGGAAGGCGGCGTAGAAGTCCACGAGCGGGTTGGAGTGAATCTCCTTTACAAGGAGCGTAATTCCCCCGGGGAGCTTCACCCTGGTAATGCCGGCCCGCTCCTCCCTCCCGGCCGCCGGGGCCGCCGGCCGAACGCCCCCGGCCCCGGCGCCCGACCAGGCGGCGCTGAGCGTTTCCTTGAGTATTTCAGGGGTGACGGTCCCCTCCTTTTCCAGGGGCAGGAGGGTCGTTACGGTGGCGTTGTCGAGGGTCAGGTACCTGGCGGCCACCCTCTTGACGTCCCCGGCCGTGACCTTCCTTACGCCCTTGAGGTACCTCTTTTCGTAACCTATGTCCCCGGTGAGCGTCTGGTAGTAGCCGAGCTTTGAGGCTATGCCCTGCATCGTCTCGCGTGAATAGACGAACGAGCTCTCCACCTGGGTCCGGGCCCTCGTAAGCTCGGCCTCCGTGGGGCCAAGCTCGGCGAGCCGTTTAATCTCTTCGACGATGGCGGTCATCGACGGCTCGACCTTTTCGGCGTCGAGCGAGCCGGTTATGAAGAAGAGCCCCGGGTCCTTGAGGCTCATGGCGTAGACCGAGAGCGAATGGACCAGGGTCTCGTCGAGCTTGAGCCTCTTGTAGAGCCTCGATGTCAGGCCCCCGCCGAGGACCAGCTCGGCGACGTCTATGGCGTAGGTGTCCCTGTCCTTGACCTCGGGTATGTGGAAGGCGAGGGCGAAGCGGGTCTCGTTTACCTCCATCGTGAGCGTCTCGGCCCTGAGCCCCTGCTGGGGCGGCTCCTCGGGGCGGGGCGCCTTCTCGACCCGTCCGCGCTCGAACCCCCGGAACTCCTCCTTTACGGCCTTCAGGGCCTCGGCCGCGTCCACGTCGCCGACGATGACGAGCGTCATGTTGCCGGGCCTGTAGTACTTGTCCTTGAACCTCAGGGTATCCTCCCTGGTGAGCTTCTCGACGACCTCCCTGGTGCCTATGACCGGGCGCCTGTAGGGATGGGTCGAGAAGGCCGTACTGAGGAGCTTCCTGTAGAGCTTCCTCGACGGCCTGTCCTCGTTCATGCGCATCTCCTCGATGACGACCTCGAGCTCGCGTGAGAGCTCCTTCGGGTCGAAGGTGGAGTTCATGACCGCGTCGGCCATGACGTCGAGGCCGGTGGAGAAGTGCCGGCTCGGCACGATGAGGTGGTAAACGGTGTTGTCAAAGGAGGTGTAGGCGTTGATGTTGCCCCCCACGGACTCTATGTCCGTGGCGAGCTCGCCCATCTTCCTCTTCTCCGTCCCCTTGAAGAGCATGTGCTCGAAGACGTGCGACAGGCCGGCCTCGGTCTCGGTCTCGTCGGCGCTGCCCACGCGAACCCACATCTGGATGGCCGCCACGGGGGCAAAGCCGTCCTCCTCGATTATAACCTTGAGCCCGTTCGGCAGCGTCTTCTCGGTTATCTCCGGCCCCCCCGAGTTCCACCCGGCCCGGACGGGCGCGGCGAGGACGACGAAGAGCAGGACCAGAAGGGACGCGGCAAGGGCGAATCTTTTGGTGAAGATCATGTGCTGAAACCTCCAGAGGGCTTATTGCGGCGAAGTTTGCAAAGCTCATGATAAAACAACGGGAGAAGTTTTGCAACGCTCACGGCGGGCGGCCTTGACAAGCGGTCGAAACCTGATATTTTCAGGATAGAGGTCTTATGCATGGATAAGAAGAGCGCCCTTGTAGTCGTGGACGTTCAGCGGGACTTCTGCCCAGGAGGCGCGCTGGCAGTGCCCGAGGGCGACCGGGTGGTGCCGGCGCTAAACGGGTATATCGAAAGGTTCGCCTCCGCCGGGCTGCCCGTCTACGCCACCAGGGACCGGCACCCGGCCAGGACCGTCCACTTCAAGGAATACGGCGGGACCTGGCCCGCCCACTGCGTCATGGACACGCCGGGAGCGGAGTTCCACCCGGACCTCCGGCTGCCCGGCGGGGCCGTCATAATAACGAAGGGGACGGACCCGGCCCGGGACTCCTACTCCGGGTTCGACGGAGCGGACCCCGAGGGCAGGGGGCTCGCCGAGTCCCTCAGGGCCCGGGGGGTCGGCACTATCTACGTCGGCGGGCTCGCCACCGACTACTGCGTACGCGCCACCGTCCTCGACGGGTTGAAAAATGGCTTCAAGGTCACGCTCCTCGTTGACGCCGTGCGCGGGGTGGACGTCAGCGAGGGCGACTCCGAGAGGGCCGTAAGGGAGATGGAGGAGGCTGGGGCCCGGACCGTTACCATCGAAGACCTGACCCTTGAGTAGAGAAAGGAGGAGTACGCATGGATGTCCCGAGGATAACCCCCGATGAGCTTAAAGGAAAGGTTGAGCGCGGCGAGCCGATAACCGTGCTCGACGTGAGAAACGACACGGATTACGCCGCAAGCGGCAAGAGGATACCCGGTGCCGTGAGGATACCCGTGGGCGAGCTCTCTTCGAGGACGGGCGAGCTCGACCCGGCGATGGATGTCGCGGCCTACTGCACCTGAACGGACGAACATTCGAGCGCCCGTGCGGCGCGCACACTCTTAGAGAGCGGCTTCAGGTCGGCCCGCGCCCTTCTCGGCGGCTTCGACGAGTGGACGAGGCTCGGCTACCCGCTCGAGGACAAGTAGCAGGCCCCGCGGCCCCCGCGGGCCTGTGAGGCAAAAAAAACGGGGGGTACGGAACTTTTCCGTACCCCCCATCTTTTTGCCGCCTTTCGCCTTAGCCTTCTTAGAAGAGCGCTATCGCTCCGACTACGACTACGAAGAGGCTGCAGAAAGCGATTATGTCGGCCTTGAAGGTGTCTATCTTCTTCATGTTTTTATTCCTCCTTTTTGTGTACGGTTGCAATCTATGTCGCTGCCGTGTTTCTTCGGTCTACGTTGTCTACAGGTACAATTATACGGATTAAAGATTAGAGGATAATTAGAGGGAGGGGGCTTTCAGGCGTTTAGGCGTAACTATTTGATAATGCGTGATAAAGTTATCGGTTTTTCTCTCCCTGCAGGGTAAAAAGCCCCTCAATGGGGCTTTTTACCGGGGCCGCGGCGGGCGGGTGGGGAGGGGAGGGGGACCTTCAGGGTTTTTTCAGCCTGCCGGCGTCAAAGGGGCGGGTGACGTTTTCGGGCCTCAGCAGCCGGTCCCACTCGCCGGGGGTGAGGATGCCGCGCTCGATCACGACCTCCTTTATGGTCCTGCCGGTCCGTGCCGACTCCTTTGCCACGTCGGCGGCGGCTTCGTAGCCGATGAAGGTGTTGAGCACGGTGGCGAGCCCCACGGAGTCCTCGAAGTAGCGGGCGCACCTCGACCTGTCGGCCCTTATGCCCGCGATACACCTTTCGGCGAGAAGGCCCATGGAGCTTGCGAGTATGTCCATGGACTGCAGTATGTTGTAGTTTATGACCGGGCCCATGACGTTCAGGTCCATCTGCCCGGCCCCGGCGGCCATGGCCACGGCGAGGTCGTTGCCCATGACCTGAAAGCAGACCATGTTCGTCATCTCGGCCATCACCGGGTTCACCTTGCCGGGCATGATCGACGAGCCGGGCTGGACGGGCGGCAGGCGTATCTCGCCGAGGCCAGTTCTCGGCCCGGAGCTGAGGAGCCGGAGGTCGTTTGCTATCCTCGTAAGCTCGACGGCGAGGCCGCGGAGCGCGCCCGATAGCCCGGTGAAGGCGCCCATGGAGTTTATCGCCTCGTGGAGGTCCGGGGCCGGCTTGAGGCCCTTTAGGCCCGAGACCCCCCGGAGCTCCCTTATCACCCCTGCCCTGTACCGGGGATGGGCGTTGAGCCCGGTGCCCGCGGCCGTGGCCCCGAGGCCGATGTATTCGAGCCCTTCGAGGGCGTCCTCGATGCCTGCCCTCGCATGCCCGAGGGCCGAGGCGTAGGAGGCGAACTCGCCCCCGAGGGTCACCGGCACGGCGTCCTGCAGGTGGGTCCTCCCGGACTTTATAACCCCGGAGAAGCGGCGGGCCTTCTGCGAGAAGGCCCTTTCAAGGCCCCTCAACGCCTTGAGAAGCCTCTTCGAGGCCAGAAGGGCCGCCACCCTCATGGCCGTCGGCACGGTGTCGTTGGTGGACTGGGCCATGTTGACGTGGTCGTTGGGGTGGACGGGCCTGTAGACCCCCTTTCTGCCCCCGAGCATTTCATTGGCCCGGTTGGCTATGACCTCGTTGGCGTTCATGTTGTGGGACGTGCCAGCCCCGGCCTGGTAGACGTCCACGATGAAGTGGGCGTCGAGCGCGCCCGTGATTACCTCGTCAGCGGCCCCGGCGACGGCCTTTGCGCTCTTTCGGTCGATGAGTCCGAGCCCGGCGTTGGCGAGGCAGGCGGCCTTCTTGACCATGCCGGTGGCGGCGATGAAGTCCCGCTTCGGGGGGATGCCGCTTACGGGGAAGTTCTCGGCGGCCCTGGCCGTCTGCGCGCCGTAGTACGCGCCCGCCGGCACCCGCACCTCTCCGAGGGAGTCTTGTTCGGTCCTGAACCTCTTTTTCGCTTCGGCCATCTTTAAGCTCGCTTTTTTTCGGGGGAGAGTCGGCTCTCCAGGGTCTTCCTTGTCCTTATGAACCTGGTATTCGCGCCGAGCGGCAGGCTGATGTCTATGTGGCCCGCAAGTGTTTTTCTCTTTTTGCCGTCGATGAGTATCTGGACGTTCTTGACGGAGGTGAAGTTGACGGTGACGGTGTTTACTATGGAGTAAACGGTCTGTATCTCTCCAGAGGACCCGCCGGGGTGGTTGGCCGCGACCTCGCCGGAGAGGTCCACGAAGGCCGTGCCGCCGCGGACCTTTACAGCCAGGACCTTCGTGCCAACGGGGATTGTGGCGGTAAGGCCGGTCTTAGGGCCCCGGAGGAGCTCGCCCACGGCCTCGGTGACCTCGGCCGCGAGGTCTCCCCGCCTGATCCCGCGCGTTTCAGGGGTGAGGTAAGTGCCCTCGGGGCTGCCGAAGTAGACCCGGACGCTCCTTATGCCGGTGGGCCGGGGCGTACCGGGGGGCCTTTCTCCGAGCCAGATGAGGAGGGCCGCGCCAAGGGCCGCGGTCGCCAGCGCGACGACGGCTATCACCACGAGGTTGCCGACCCGGGGGCCTTTGCCCTTTTTCTTCTTTCTTTTCTTTTTCGCCATAGTACGCGGGGTGCCGGGGGGGTGCCGTGGGGGCGGGCGGGGGCGAGGGCTGGCGGCGGGCGGCTAAACCCGGCACTCCACCTCGACGAGCTCCGCCGTTTCGAGCCCTTCGCCGAAAAATAGCCTGCCCACCTTTACGAACCTCTCCGG
>JBHHVK010000120.1:0-6336 GCA_046754205.1 Thermodesulfobacteriota bacterium | reverse complement strand
GGGGGGACCGCCGGACCGGCGATGGAGCTACCTCGACTGCCTCTTCCTTATCTTTTCGAGCCTCTCCATTATAAGCTCCGCTCGCGCCTTGTAGTCGAGCGCCACGACGTTTTCGGGGTCAAGCCTGAGCGCCGCATCCCACTGCCTTATGGCGCTCGCCATCTCCTCTTTCTGGAAGTAGGCTATCCCGCGCTTCAGGTGGAGGCCCACGGCCCGGTCAAGGGCCACGCGGGCCCGGCCGAGGAGCGCCGTGGCGTCCCTGTAGGCGGGGCGGAGCGTGAGCACCACCTCGAACTCGGCCACGGACCCCCTAAGCTCGCCGGCGGCAAGCAAGCGCTTGCCCCTGGCGTAATGTCCGGCGATGAGCGCCTCGATGTCCGCTTCCCCCGCCCCCCCCGCTTCCCCCCTTTTCCGATAGACCGGCCCGGCCTTCGCCGTGCCGGGCCTCGTCGAGTACCGGGCGGGGGCCCGGTCGATTATTTGCTCGATATCGTCGATATCGACTATATAAGAGCGGCCGGGGCCGGCCACAACCCCCGTGAGCCCGCTTACCTTCCTCTCTCTACCGGCGCTGGCCGGGTTGAGCCGCTGCGCCCCCGCGTACTCCCTCAAGGCGAGGACCGGGATGCCCGCCCGCTCGTACATGCCGCCGAGCTCCACGTGCTTGTCGGCGGCCCTGAGCGTCAACGACCTTATCCGCCAGAGGAGCCTCTCGGCGGCCGCCCTCGACGGGTCGCCGGGCCCGACCCGCTCGGCCATCTCCTGAGCCTCGATGAGCCGGCCGTCCCAGTAAAGCAGGAGGGCGCGCCCGTAGTCCGTGGCGCCCGCGTACTCACGGGTGAACTGCACGCAGCCGCCGGCGACGAGAAGCGCCGTTATGACGAAGACGAGCCTAAGCAACGATCCCCAGCCTTTCGAGCTCCACGACTATCTCCACCACCGCGTCGGCGACATCTCTCTTCCACTCCCCCTTGACAGCCTTGAGCGCGTATACCGACGACCGCCCCTCCACCCCCTTTATGCTCACGTCGACCGTCCTGAAGGCCTCAACGTGCTCGGCGACGGCCCAGTATGCGGATTCGGAGAGGATTATCTCCCCCGGCCGCGCCATGTCCGTTAGCCTCGAGGCCATGTTCACCGCCTCGCCCACGGCGGTGTACTCCATGCGCGCCTGGCTGCCCATGTTGCCGACGATGACCGTGCCCGTGTCAAGGCCGATGCCGAGATAAAGGGGCGCCAGCCCCTTCTTGAGACGGGTCCCGTTGAGATGGTCCACGGCGCTCCTTATGGTCGCGGCGGCCTTGACCCCCATCTCGAGGTGGCGCGCGTTGCCGATAGGCGAGCCGAAGACCGCCATGACGGCGTCGCCGATGAACTTGTCCACCGTGCCGTCGAAGCGGAATATCGCCTCGCTCGCGAGCGTGAAGTACCTGTTGAGGATGTCGACGGTGACCTCGGGCAGAAGCCTCCTCGACATGGGGGTAAAGCCCCTTATGTCGGAGAAAAAGATGGTGGCGTCGCGCCGGTCGCCGCCCAGGGTTATGCTCTCCGGCTCCTTCAAGATCTCGTCGGCGACGTGGCTTGAGACGTAACGGTTGAAGACCCCCTTCAGGACCTCTTTTTTCTTGAGCTCCGTGGCCATGGCGTTAAAGGACGCCTCCAGGTCCCCTATCTCGTCCCCGGGCTTCTCGGGCACGCGGTGGTCGTAGTTGCCGAGCGCCACCTCTCGTGTGGCCTCAAGGAGCCTGAAGACCGGCCTCAAGATCACGTTGGCCAGCGGAAGCGCGGCGAGCGCCACTATCACCGTGGCCACGAAGGTTATGACCAGCGCCTTGGCGATGGCGACCCACACCCTCTCCTGAATGAACTCGTCGGAGAAGGATATGACCGTGTACCCCACGGTGGTGCCCCTGAAGACGATGGGCGAGGCGAAGGTGATATTCCCGGCCTCCTCCTTTATGAGCCAGGGGGGCCGGCCCTCGCCGCGCAGGGGCCCGTCGACCCCGGGGTACTTCGTGCCCACGGCCCCGAGGTGCATGTGGGCCTCTATGCCCTGTCTGTCGTTTAAGATGTAGGCGTCGTAGATGCCCGGGTACTCGAGCATGCTCTCGACCAGGAGGTTCATGGCGAGGCTGTCCTGCTGCATGAGAGGGATCTTGCTGTCGCCGGCGAGCTCTTCGGTGATAGTGCCCGCCATGGTGCGCATCTGCGCCTCGAGAGACGCCTTCTGATGTGATATCAGCACCGCGCCCATGGAAAAGGTGGTCAGGAACCCGAGCGCCGCGAGCAGTGCCGCGAGCTTTATCTTTATCCCCATCCTTACGGCCACTTTGTCCACCTCGATGGAAAGAGAAGACGCCGCAGAACCCCGATGGCCGGGACCAACCAAGAGAAATCATGTGCAGACGATTCACGAAAAATATAGTAAATACGCCGGGAAAACTCTGTTACTTACATCACACCCAGGCCGGACGCCGGGGCCGACAAAACAAAACGCCCCGTCCCACCCCCAAAAAGGGGGGAGGACGGGGCGTCGCAAAAAAAACGGCGCCCGAGACAGCCGTAAGCCGGATCCTGTAACCCCGCTGAAAGCGGGGCGACGGCCATTCATCTGGGACCCGCGTTGCCGCGGGCCTCGAGCAGCCAACCCGCTGCGCCGCTCACCCGAAGGAGAGACAGGGACGGGCCGCCCCTGAAACGCAGCCTATTTGGCCTTGCACCGGGAGGGGGTTGCCGAGCCCCGCCGGTCACCCGGCGGGCTGGTGGGCTCTTACCCCACCGTTTCACCCTTACCCGTCCGAAGACGGGCGGTCTGCTTTCTGTTGCCCTTACCCTGGGGTCACCCCCGGTCGCCGTTAACGACCTCCCTGCCCTGTGGTGTCCGGACTTTCCTCCACGGGCTGATAGCCCGTAGCGGCCGCCTGGCTGTCTCGGGCGCTCAAAATATTATATCACATGGCTGGGCGGGTTTGGAAGGTTTGGGGGGTTATTTTGCGGCTTTGGACCTGTCTATCGCCTCGTTGGCGAGCCGGTCGGCGTCTCTGTTCTTTTCCCTGTAGACGTGGGCGATCTTACGGGACTTGAAGCCCACGAAGAGCTTCATGGCCTTTTCGTAGAGGGGTTTGAGCTCGGGGCTCTTGACCCTGTAGACGCCGTTTATCTGTTTTACCATGAGTTCCGAGTCGGCGAAGACGCTTACCTTTTCGGCCCCTGCCGCGGCGGCCGCCTCAAGGGCCATAACGAGGGCCTCGTACTCGGCCACGTTGTTCGTCCTGACCCCGAGGTAGCGGCGGAGCCTTCGTACGACCTCCCCGGTGGGTGTCGCCAGGACGGCGCCGGCCCCTGCCTGGCCCGGGTTGCCCCTCGACGCCCCGTCCACGTGTATATGTAACGCGGACGTCGTTGGACCTCCGAGGAGCCCTGCGTCGAGGTCCGCGAGGAGCGGAAGCTCCGGTTTTTTTCCTGCGCGCGCAGGTCTTTTTGCGGGAAGGGCTTCTATGGCGGCTTCGATGAGCCTGCGTGACTCCTGGTCGGTAAGGCGGAGTTTTTTTATCGTCTTGCCGATGTCGAGGGAACGGGCGAGTTCGGTGAGGAACTTTCGGACCAGGTCGGGGTCGAAGGTCCCGGGCTTGTCTTTGGGGGGATCGGTGGCCATTACTGTTCGGCCGGCTGGGTCTCGTCCTGTTTTTCGAAGTAGAGTATGCGGTGGCAGTGGGGGCAGAGTATCAGGTCGTCCACGCCCTTTTGGAGCTCGAGAAAGGTCTGTGGCGGGATGTTTATGAAGCAGCCCTGGCAGATCTCGTTCCTTACGGGCACGACCCCCCGGCCGCCCCTCTGGCGCTTGATGGCCTCGTACTTCCTCAGGACGTCCGGCCTGATGGAGGCCTTTAGCTCTTCGGAGCGCCTCCGCCTCTCTTCCTCACGGGCCTTCCATTCGGGCCCTTTGGCCTCGGCCTCGCCGGTGAGCCTGGCGGCCTCGGCCCTTTTCTCCTCAGCCGATGCGTTCTTCTCCTCCACCCTGGCCCTCAGTTCCTCGGCCCTGGTGGAGACGTTGCCGAGCTCTTCCTCGTACTGCCTCTTCGCCTTGTTGCTGGCCCTTATGGCCTTGCTGAGCGCGTTCAGCTCCTTTTCGTTCTTTACGTCGCCTACGCGCTGCTCGTCCTTCTTGACCCTCTCCTCGTTCTGGCGTATGAGGTCTTCGTATTCGGCTATCCTCTGGTCGAGGGTCTCGAGGTCCGGGGCCATCTTCTCCAGGTCTTGCTCGATGCCCTCCATCTCACTGGCAAGGCGTTCGATCTTCTTCCGGTACCCCTCCTGCTCCTCCTGTATCGAGCCTATATCGAGGTCTACCCTCTGCAGTTCTTCGAGTGCGCTTATGGCCTTAATCAAAACCCCCCCTTAAAACGTCAACCTCCGGTTGGGCGGCGGGCGGACCGCCCGGGTTCGTGTCGCCGCTTTGAGAAAAAAATGGTGGGCCCACCAGGACTCGAACCTGGGACCGACCGGTTATGAGCCGGTGGCTCTTCCAACTGAGCTATGGGCCCTGCTGTAGCCTCCGGCGGCCACCGTGGGACGGTTTCCACCACCCCGGAAGCGGCGTTGCCCTGAAGGCTGCTGATATGCGAATCTCTTGATTGTAATTAATAAAGATGAGGTTTGTCAAGACGAATTCCGGGGAAAGCTCGCGGGCATTGGAGGGAAGGACGGGTTTTTGAGCCTGAAAGGGCGCAGGGGGGCGCCTTAGGGGGGCTGAAGGCGGTGCTCCTTAGACAGGGTCCGTATTTATCTCCACGGGGTCTATGCCGAGGTCCCGGAGGAGCTTTTCCGCCTGCGGGCTGCCCGTCCTGAGCCACCTCTCGTAGACCCTGAGGACGTCCCGCGCGCTGGTGAGCCTGCTCCTCTCGCTCACCTCGGTGAGGATGCCCACGAAGAGCTTGAACTTCCCTGCGAGCTCGGTGAAGAGCGCCTCCGGCGCGGGCGCTGTCAGGGTCTCTCCATGGAGGTCGGCGAGCCGGCCGTAGGAGGACTCGCCCAGGACGATGTAGTAGTCGATGTCGATTATCTTGCGCCTGAGGCTGTCCGAGAAAAAACCGGCGATGAAGAGCGCCAGGTCGCCGAGCTGCTTGAACCTGAGGGTCTGCTCAGCAGGGCCGGAGCCGAGGGCCGTGAGGTACCTCACGGCCAGGGGCTCGTCGTTGAGCCTCTCGGCCGTGACGAAGTCGCAGAGGAGGGTGGAGAGGTAGGTCCTGGCGAGCTCTCCGGCCGCCACCTTCTGATGCTCCATGGCCGTGGAGACGAGCTCGCTGAAGTGCTCCACCGGCCTCAGCCCTGTAATCATGACCCGACCTCCTTCCCTTTGCGGCCCCGCCGCTCGACACCATGGATGTGGCACCCGCCGAAGGCCTCCCGGAAAAGGGGAGGGCGCGATGCCTGAAGAGGCGGGACGCCACGAGAAAAGCCTTTAATTCGGCCCTATTGGCACTCTCGCAAAAAGAGTGCTAAAAACCCCTTGACAAAAGAAGTAGTGGGCCATATATTCTTACATCTTCCAGGGCGACCACGGCCCAAGGGCGTATCTGCGGGGGGGCACGGGTGGCGCGTGGGCGCGGGGCGCGTATCGGGGGCCTCGTTAAGGCCGGGGGGCGTCTTTCGGAGGCTTTGCGGCAAAAAGGGTCCCGGGACGGCCGCGCCATTCCGAAGTCCGCCCGGCCCGCATCCGCAACCGGGCGTGGCTCAGGTTTATTTCGGTTTTTAGGCAGCATAACTTTACACAATAAGGAGGAGAACGAGAGATGAACATCAAACCGCTTGGTGACCGCGTACTTGTCAAGAGGATGGCCGAGGAGGAGCAGACAAAGGGAGGGATCATCATCCCCGACAGCGCCAAGGAGACCCCGGCCGAGGGCAAGATCATCGCAGTGGGCCCCGGCAGGAAGGACGACTCGGGCAAGGTGCAGCCCCTCGACGTCAAGGTCGGCGACACCGTGATATTTTCCAAGTACGCCGGGACCGAAGTCAAGCTCGAAGGCGAGGAGCACCTCATCATGCGCGAGGAGGACATCCTCGGCGTGGTCACGAAGTAAGTTCCGCAGGCCTTCGGCGCGGACAGTACGACCCACGGGCAGTTTTTACCGATGAACCCAATTCCAAGGAGGTAACGCAAAATGTCAGCGAAAGAGATACATTTCAGCCATAATGCCAGGTCAGCCATACTTACCGGCATAAACACCCTTGCCGACACGGTCAAGGTGACCCTGGGGCCCAGGGGCCGGAACGTGATAATAGAGAAGAGCTTCGGCAGCCCCACCATCACCAAGGACGGCGTGACCGTGGCCA
>JBHHVK010000119.1:0-6357 GCA_046754205.1 Thermodesulfobacteriota bacterium | reverse complement strand
TGACCCACGCCCACTGGGACCACCTCTCCGGCTTCCCCTTCTTCAAGCCCATCTACATGTCGGACTCGGAGATAACGATCTACGGCCCCCAGCCAACGCAGGTCTCGGTCAAGAGCATCATCTCCAAGACGATGAGCTCGCCCTACTTCCCCATCGAGCTCGAGGACATAAACGCATCCATAACCTTCCTCGGCATGGGGAACAAGGACTACTCCATCGGGCCGGTCAACATATCCACAGTGCCCCTGAGCCACCCCAACCAGGGCGTGGGCTACCGGCTCGAGGAAGGGGGCCGGTCCTTCGTATTCCTCACCGACAACGAGCTCTCCTACCACCACCCCACCGGGCTCGACTACAACGGATACGTGGAGTTCGCCTCCGGGGCGGACCTCCTCTTCCACGACTCGGAGTTCAACCGGGAGGAGTACAGGTCGACGGAGGGGTGGGGCCACTCCGTATATCTCGACACGGTGAAGCTCGCCATGGACGCGCGCGTCGGCACCCTCGGGCTCTTCCATCACAACCAGGAGAGGACCGACAGGGAGGTCGAAGCCATTGAAAAGGAATGCAGGAAGGTCATAAAAGAGAACGGCTCAGGCCTCAAGTGCGTGGCCGTGGGGGCGGGAATGGAGTTCACGGTCTGAGGCCTCGCCCGGACACGTCTTTTAATAACGGGAAAGGGGCCTGCCTTTCGGCAGGCCCCTTTCTTTTGCACCACTGTACGGCGCGCCGGAGGGCCCGCCCGTCAGAAGTCGAGCTCCACCTGCAGGGAATCGAGGAACTTGTTGAAGGACGTGAATAGCTCCATTACGCCGAGCGCCTCTATCACCTCGCCCTTCGTGGCGCCCTTTTCCAGGAGTGACGCATACTCGTCATCCCCTATCCCGAGGGGGTCTCTGTTCGCCTTTCTCGCGAAGGCTATGAGCGCCTTTTCCTTTTCATCGAACCCGGTCCCTTCGAGGTCGCCCTCTATCGCCCTTATCTCTTCGTCGCCCACGCCGATGGATTTAAGGGCGGCGCTGTGGGCGGCCACGCAGTAGGCGCAGGAGTTGTCGCGGGAGACCCCCACGGCGATGGCCTCCTTGAGCTTCCTGGTAAGGCTCCCCTCCATCATCACCGCCTTGACCTTGTTCCAGTTGGCCTCAAGAAGCGGGGGGTGATGGGCGTAGGTCTTGAAGAGGTTGGGGACCATGCCGAAGGCGCCCTCTATCTCCCCCAGTATCTCCCTTACGCCGCCGTCGGCGGCCTCCGGCGTCAAAGTCTCTATCCTTGCCATTTATACCTTCTCCTCCTTTTAAAGGCCCTCCCTGAAGGGGCCTGCCCCGGCGACAGCACTTTCCACGGGGGCGCTGCGGCTCAGGGACGGCGTGGTGGCGAGGCCCCCCGGGGGGCTCACTTCATCACGGCCCTCGGCACACCGACTATCCGCGCCTTCCGCCGGAGCTCTGCGAGTTTTTTGCGCAGCTTTCCGACCTTTGCCTCGTCCTCCTTCATTTCCTTTTTGAACTTTTTATAGGTCTCGACCTCCTTGTCCCCGTAGATCTGGCCGAACCGTCTGCCGCCCTCGAAGATATCGATATACTGCTTTTTGGCCATGAGGCCGGATTCGATCTCCCCTATCTCCTTGGCGAGCTTGTCGAAGTGCTCCTTCCACCACTCGAGGGTCTGATCTCCGTAGAGCTCGCCGGTCTTGTGCTTCTCGTAGGCCGGCTCCGGGGGCCGGGCCTCGCCCCGGTCCACGCCCATGAGCTCCCCCGGAGGGGCGGGCAGGTAGACCTCGGCCCTGCCCCTCTCCTTTTCCGGGACCCTCCCGAAGTCGTCGGTTATGTGGATTACCCCCTCCTCGTCGGTCCACCTGTACCAGTCGGCAAAGGCCGGACCGGCGGCGGGCAGGACCGTCAGGACGGCGAGGATAAATGCCGCAAGGGCGGCCGTTGCCTTGTTCATCGTCAATACCCCTCTTTTTCCGTTGTCTTATCCCGGGACTATGGAGGAAGTATACATCAGGGCCGCCCGCCAGTCAAACCTCCCGCCGCCTCCAACCCGCCGCCGTCGGTCACCACCGTTACCGCTCCGCTGCGGTCGGTCACGAAGACCCGCGCCCCGATATCCTCGTACCTGGCGAGGGTCTCGGCGTGGGGAAAGCCGAAGGGGTTGAGCCTGCCGGCGGAGACCACGACGACCCGGGGGTTTACCGCCTCGAGGAAAGGGGGGCTCGAGGAACGGCGGCTTCCGTGGTGCGGGGCCTTGAGGACGTCCGCCCCCGCGTCCCCTTCGGCTATCATCGCCTCCGCCGCCTCTCCTATATCCCCGGTAAAGAGGAAGGCCCTCTCGCCGTAGACGAGCCTCAGGACGAGCGAGAGGCCGTTTACGTCCAATCCGTCGCGGGCGTCCCGCCCGCCGGGAGGCGGATGGAGGACCTCCACCACGGCCCCGCCTATCTCCAGCGGCGGGGCCGCCGAGTCCACGACCCTCACCCTGGTTCCGCTCTCCCGGAGGGCGTCTTTCAGGGGACCGAGGCTGCCGACGCCGTTCCACCAGAACTCCCGGGGCCGGAAGTTCTCGGCCATGAAGGCGAGCCCGCCCATATGGTCTCTCTGGGCATGGCTCAGGACGATGTAGTCGAGCCTCGTTATCTTCTTTTTCCAGAGCACCGGCGCTATGACCCTTTCGCCCACGTCGAACCCCGGGTTGTATGAGCCCCCTCCGTCTATGAGCATGGTCGCCCCGCCTGGCAGCTCCACCAGGGCAGAGTCCCCCTGGCCGACGCTTATGAAGGTGACGGCCAGGTCCCTGGCGTAGTCCCTTCTTATCTCCCGCCACCCGGCAACCCCGGCGAGCAGAACCAGGGCAGCCGCCGCGGCAAAGGCCCACCTTCGCCTGAAGCCGGCCCCCCCGCCCGCCCCCGGCCCCCCTCCGCCCCGGATGTTCGCCGCCGCTGCAACGACCGCATAGTACAGGACCACCTCCGCCGGCCCGGGCGTGGCCACCCGCACGGACGAGTAGGGCAGCGCGGCAAAGTGCCTGACCGTCCATACTATGACCGAAAATACCGAGTCCGCACCCTGTAGAAAGACCCCGGCGACGGTCTCGGAGAGGGTCAAAAAGACAGAGGAGAGGAAGAGGAGCGGGACGACGACACCCGTAAGAGGGACCACCACGAGGTTGGCCGCGATACCCGATGGCGTGACGTAGTTGAAGTGGTAGGCCACGAGCGGGGCGGCCCCGAGCCCGGCGGCCACCGTTATGGCGAGCACCTCCCTGAGCCAGCCGCCCGCGCGTGCGAGCACCACGGCGGACGGCGGACGGAGTTCCCCCGCCGTCCGCACGTCCCCCCTGGAGAAGAGACGGTCGAGCCTGGGGACGAGGTATATGATGGCCCCCACGGCGGCGAAGCTCAACTGGAACGACGCCTCGCGGACGGAGTAGGGGGCCGCGGCGAGGATGACCAGCGCGGCGAGCGCCAGGGTATTGTAGTACTCCCTGCCCCTGTTCACCAGGAAGCTTATGACGAAGGCTGAGACCATCACCACCGCCCTTTGGGTGGAGAGCGGAAAGCCGGCCACGAGGCCGTAGAAGACCACCGGGACGAGGGAGCCGGCGAGCGCCGCCTTCTTTATGTCGATGGCGAGCATGAGCCTCGTGGACCTTCTGAAGACAAAGACGAGGACGTTGTAGGCGAAGAGCGCCACGATGCCCACGTGGAGCCCGGAGATGGCGAGTATATGGGCCGTGCCGGTCTTCCGGAACCATCCCGTAAGGACGGGGGAGATGCCCGACCTGTCGCCGGTCACCAGGGCCTTGAGCGCCCCCCTGTTTTCAGCCCCGGACCTGTCCACAAAGGAGGCCACCGACCCCTTGAGCATCGCTACAAACCCCGCCCGGCCCTCGCCCACCCTTACTACGAACCTCCCGCTCTTCGTAAACCCCGTGACGAAGATCCCCCTGTGGTTGAGCCACCCCCTGTAGTCGAACTCGCCGGGGTTGCCGAAGTTCCAGGGCCTTGAGAGCCGCGCGAGATACCTTACCCTCTCCCCCTCTCCCACCTCCACCGGGCCGTCGGCTACGGTGAGCAGCACCTTTCCCGTGGCCGCACGCCACCCCCGGGTGGTGCGTACCCTCGAGGTCTCCACGTGGAGCCTGGTCCTGCCGCCCCTCGACTCCGGCCCACGGGAGACCACCCCCTCGACGTCCATGCCCAGGGGGGAGACCCGGGCCTCGGGGTCTTCGATGAAGTTTCGGATATGGTCGGGGGGCAGAGCTGGCCTCAAGTAGGGGGTCATGAACAACGCGCCGAGGAGGAAGAAGGCCCCGGAGGTCGAGGCATAGGTGCACCAGGCCTCCGATCGCCTGAGGCGCAGGAGTACAAGGAGGGCGAGGCAGAGGCCGAAGAGGGCGAAGAGCGAGGTGTAGCCGAGCCCCAGCCCTTCGGCCGTAGCCGCGCCGAGCGCGAATGCCGAGGCTGCGTAGACGAGGGGGCGCATTATCCTGGCTGCCAGTCAGTTTCGTCAGCTAAAGGAGCCGTGGGGAACGTCCGGGTCCGCTGTAACCGGTAGTGCGGATTTTACCACAGGCCGTGGACTTTTAACAGCCCCGGCTTAAGGAAGGCATCGCACCCCCGTTGAAGACCTCACGGGCCCCTGCGCTTGAGGATGAGTATGCCGAAGCGGTCGGACCTGAGGGGGGGCGCGCCTATCAGGTGGAAGGGCGAGTAGTTGGAGACGATCCAGCCGTAGAGGCTCGTGCCGTAGTCGCGGCCGAAGAACCTCGGGCCGTAGTCCGATGTGTCCTTGTGGGCGAGTATCACGTAATCGGGCGGGCGGGTCTCGAAGGCCTTTTGAATCTCGCCCTCGCCGAACATGGTGAGCTCCGAGGGGACGAAGTTTATAAACCCCGTGGGGTTCATTCTCCTCGCAAGGTAGTTGAGCATGACCCCCTCGGGCAGCACCGCGAAGGTCTCGCCGGGGGCCATGACCCCCGCGATCTCCTTGAGCGCCGCCTCCACGGCCGCGCCGTCGGGCTTGATCCCCGGGTCATAGCCGACCACCACGTCCCCGCCCGCCTCTCCCCTTACGGTGTAGTTCTTCATGGAGTAGACGCCTGCGCTTAGCGTGGCGTACCGGACCGCCATCACCAGGACCGCCGCGTAGACGGCGGAGCGGAATACGCCGGAGGGGCCCCGGGCCCGCTCCACCGCGCCCGGGGCCCAGGCAAGCAGGGCGTGGACCGTAAGGAGCGCTGCGGGCATGGCGAGCGCGAAGCCGTAGTGGGGCACGTGGACGTTCAGGACCATCTTCAGGAGCATGGCGAGGCTGAAGACCCCGAAGGAGATCATCGGTATGTAACGGGCCGGTGCGCCGGCCTCGAAGCGGCCGGCGGCGAGCGCGGCGAAGAGGGCCAGCGTTATGGTCGAGACGAAAAGGGGCAGCGGCCTTGCGACCTCCAGCCAGGGGATGGCCTTCATGAAGTAAAGGAGGATACCGGCCGTGACGACGAAGGAGAGGACGGGACCGTAGGCCTTGATGAAGGGGGACCTCCGCAGGAGGTAGCCCACGGCGACGGGGACAAGGAGCGCCAGGTACCAGAGCGTGACGTAGAGCATCCTCAGGATGTTGCCCGCGACGTCGCTCGTGCCCATTACGTCCCGCTGGAACTTTCCGGCGCTCACATCGGTGCCGGTTACGATGAGCCAGGAGCCGAAGATACCCCTGAGCGCCGCCCCCACGCCGAGCGTCTGGCCGAGATAGACGACGAAGAAGAGAACAGGGATGAAGAGCCCGGCGAGGAATAGGGCGAGGATACGGGCAAGCCTCGCCCGCCGGGGCCTCTCGGTCCAGAGGACGAGGGCGAGGCCCGTGGTGGCCGCCCCCGCCACGCCTAGCGTCACCTCGAGCTTTGTAAGGAGCGCGAGCCCCGCGGCAAGTCCCACGGCGAAGATGAAGACGGGCGCGCGCCTTTCGAGGTAGCGGGCGAGTGCATAGATGCCCGCCAGGGCTATGAGGGTGCCGTGGGTCAGCTCGTGCGAGTACGGGGCCATGAAGTTGAAGTTGCCCGTCCAGTAGTACTGGGCGAAGGCGAAGAGCGCCAGGAAGACGGCGCAGGCCGCCGCGGCGGGTCCCCTGCCTCCCCGTCGGCTGAAGAGCGCGTAGGCGAGCCAGGTAATGGCGGCTATGACGAGGAGGTTTGCGGCCTCTACGGCCATGATGGAAGCGCCGAAGACGCGGAAGATGAGGGAGTTTACGTAGGGCGAGAGCGGGCCGTTCCAGTACTGGAGGTCGCGGTAGAGGACGTCGCCCTCGGTTATGCGCCAGGGGACGTAGACCTCCCGGCCGAAGTCCACGATGACGTCGGGCCACC
>JBHHVK010000118.1:0-6401 GCA_046754205.1 Thermodesulfobacteriota bacterium | reverse complement strand
ACGAGCGTCCCGTCGAGGTCGAATATCAAAAGCTCCGCTTCCTTCATGAACAATGCCTCTCTCCCGGTCTTTTTTCAGCCCCGTATTATACCACACACGCCCGGTCCATGAAAAATTCCCGCCTTGACCGGAGAGGCCGGGGAGGTTATCTTAAGATAAAGCACCGCTTCGGACCAGGGACGCGATTATGAAAAATATCGAAAGGCCCGAGGGGGTCATATTCGACCTCGGCGGGGTGATACTCGACTTCGACCACATGGTCACCTGCCGCCCGCTCGCCGAGCTGTCGGGCATGGCCCCGGAGGAGGTCTTCGAGACCGTCTTCGCCAGCGGCCTCGAGCGCCTCTACGACAAGGGGAAGATAACCACCGACGAGTTCTACGCCGAGGGCCTGAGCCTTCTCGGCATCCCGCGGGCGGAGCTGCCGCCCGAGAGGTTCAGGGAGGCCTGGAACAGGATCTTCACCCTCAAGGCCGATGTCGTCGATATTGTCCGGGGGCTCAGGGGCAAGACGAGGCTCTTCATGCTCTCGAACACGAACGAGCTCCACTGGGAGTACGCGGCCCGGGAGCACCCTGTCCTCTCCGAGCTATTCGACGACATCTTCCTCTCCTTCAGGCTCGGCGCGCGAAAGCCGGAACCCGAAATATTCCGGAAGGTTATTGACGCGATAGGCATCCCGGCCAAGGGGCTATTCTACGTCGACGACCTGGCCGGGCACGTCGAGGCGGCCCGCAGGGCCGGCATCGAAGGGCTGGTCTTCACCACCCCGGGGGAGCTCGCCGGCCGCCTCGCCTCCCTCGGCCTTTAGGGCGGCCGGGCATAACGCTTTGCAGCCACGCCGTTTTTCTGATAATATGACGCGCCTGAACCCTTTAACCCTCGAAAGGGAGGAAGATGGTAAGAAAACCCTGCGTGGCGGGAGCCTTCTATCCCGGGGAGCCGGAGGAACTTAAAGACGAAGTGGCCGGTTTCCTCGCCCCGCCGGCGGAGTTCGTAGCGGCGGGCCGCGTGAAGGCGCGGGCGCTCATAGCCCCCCACGCCGGCTACGTATACTCCGGCCACGTGGCCGGGGCCGTATACTCCGTGGTGGAGGTCCCCGACAACGTCATACTCATCGGGCCCAACCACACGGGCATGGGCGCGGCCGTCTCGGTCATGGCGCGGGGAAGCTGGGTCCTGCCTTCGGGGACGTCCGAGATAAACGAGCGGCTGGCCGGGCTCATACTCGCGTCGACCCCCCTCTTTGTCGAGGACAACGCGGCCCACCTGAGGGAGCACTCCCTGGAGGTCCAGCTGCCCTTCATACAGGCCGTAAACCCCCGGGCGGAGATAGTCCCCATAACCGTCATGGACGCGGGGGCCGAAGAGATAAGGGAGATGGGCGAGTCCCTGGCAGGGGTCAT
The DNA here is from genome assembly GCA_046754205.1 of Thermodesulfobacteriota bacterium. GTDB lineage: Bacteria > Desulfobacterota > GWC2-55-46 > GWC2-55-46 > JBHHVK01 > JBHHVK01. The sequence continues at coordinate 4,995 of JBHHVK010000118.1, read as the reverse complement.
GGCAGGCTTCGGCCCGGACGTCCTTGTCGCCGTAAGCTCGGACATGAACCACTACGAGCCCGACGACGAGACGCGCAGAAAGGACAGGCTCGCCATTGACAGGGTCATCGCCCTCGACCCCACAGGGCTCCTCGAAGTCACCCGCAGGGAGGGTATCACCATGTGCGGGGTCCTGCCCGCGGCCATAGCCCTGACCGCGGCAAAGGCCCTCGGGGCCGAAAGGGCCCGGCTCGTCAAGTACGCGACGAGCGGGGACACCTCGGGGGACTGGTCGCAGGTGGTCGGCTACGCCGGTTTCATAATAGAATAAAGCCGTACTTTCAAGGAGGTTTCAGGTACATTGACTGTCCGCACGCGCTTCGCCCCCTCGCCCACGGGCCACCTCCACATAGGAGGGGCCAGGACCGCGCTCTTCAACTGGCTCTACGCGAGACACAACAAGGGAAAGTTCATCCTCCGGATAGAAGACACCGACGTGGCCAGGTCCACCGAGGAGTACACCCGCGCCATACTCGACGGCATGGAATGGCTCGGCCTCGACTGGGACGAGGGGCCCTTCTACCAGTCGAAGAGGTCCGAGGTATACGCGCGGTACGCCGGGCAACTCATGGACAGGGGGTTCGCCTACCGGTGCTACTGCACGCCCGAGGAGCTCGAGGCCAAAAGAGAGGCGGCCCTGAAGAGCAAGCGCCCGCCCATGTACGACCGCACCTGCAGGTCCCGTACGGACCAGTCCGACCTGACCGGGCGGCCCTACGCCCTCCGCTTCCGCGTCCCCGACGGCTCGACCATGTTCAAGGACGAGATAAAGGGTGTGATATCCTACGAGAACTCCGGCATAGAGGACCTCATAATAGTGCGGAGCGACGGCACCCCGACATACAACTTCTGCGTCGTCGTGGACGACGCCACCATGGAGATAACCCACTGCATAAGGGGTGACGACCACATAAACAACACCCCCAAGCAGATACTCATGTACAAGGCCCTCGGCCTCACCCCCCCGGTCTTCGCCCACCTGCCCATGATACTCGGCGCCGACAAGACAAGGCTCAGCAAGCGCCACGGGGCCACGTCGGTGACCGCCTACAGGGAGATGGGCATACTCCCCGAGGCGCTCGTCAACTACCTCGCGCGCCTCGGCTGGTCACACGGGGACCAGGAGATATTCTCCATGGAGGAGCTGGTGGAAAAGTTCACCCTCGAGGCCGTGGGCAAGTCCTCGGGGGTATTCAACCCCGAAAAGCTCATATGGCTCAACCAGCACTACATAAAGGGGTCTACCGACGCCGAGCTCGCCGACATGCTCCTGCCCTTCCTCAAGGAGCGGGGGGTGGACGCCGCCGGCGACCCGAGGCTCCGGGCCATAGCCGCTTCTCTCAGGGAGCGGGCGAAGACGCTGGCCGAGATGGCCGACTCGTCCGTCTATTTCTTCACCGACGCCGTCACCTACGACGAGAAGGCCGCGGCCAAGTTCCTCACCCAGGAAAAGGCGGAAATACTCGACAGCCTGAGGCAGAGGCTCTCCGGGCTTGAGACCTTCACGGAAGAGGCCGTCGAAGGGGTCTTCGCCGCCATCCTCGAAGAGACGGGCCTGGGGCTCGGCAAGGTAGCTCAGCCCGTGAGGGTGGCCCTTACGGGGGGCACCGTAAGCCCAGGGATTCACGAGCTTATCACGGCCATGGGCAGGGAGATGGTCACAAGGCGCCTCGCTGAAGGGGCCGCGTACTGCAGGGGCCGCGGGCCGGCGTAGGCGCGGGCTCGGGCGGACGCCTCACGTGCCCGAGTGCCTGCCTAACCCCTTGATTCAGAAGCGTTTCAGCCCTGCCGCCCAGTTATTCCCCTTGACATAAACGGCCGGAATTGGCTTAATATACGTTTCGGAAAGTGGAATTCGGCTCAGCCTTCCCGGCACGGCGCTCCTGCTGCTTTTCGGGTCGGCACACACAACTGCGGCCTCATCAAGGTCGGCCCCGGCGGCCCCGGCGGCCGCCCTTAATATACCCGCCGCTCCGGAGGGGGCGGACCTCTTAAAGGGTTCCCATGTTCAAGAAACTGCTCATCGCCAACAGGGGAGAGATAGCCACAAGGATAATCAGGGCCTGCAAGGAGCTCGGCATCCCCACCGTTGCCATCTACTCGGAGGAGGACTCCACGGCCCTGCACGTGAAGAAGGCCGACGAGGCCTACCTCGTCGGCCCCGGCCCCATCCGTGGGTACCTCAACGTCCACATGCTCGTGGGGCTCGCCTTGAAGGTCGGCGCCGACGCCATACACCCGGGCTACGGCTTCCTCTCGGAAAACCCCAAGTTCCCGCTCCACTGCGAGAAAAAGGGCGTCACCTTCATAGGCCCCACCGCGCGGACCATCGCCGACATGGGCAACAAGGTCAAGGCCCGCGCGATGATGATAAAGGCCGGCGTGCCGGTGCTGCCGGGCACCGAGGGCGCCGTATCCGACCCGGGCGAGGCCGCAAGGCAGGCCCGGGAGATAGGCTACCCGGTCATGGTCAAGGCCTCGGGGGGTGGCGGCGGGAGGGGCCTCAGGGTCGCCCGCGACGAAAAGGAGCTCATAGAGGCGCTTTCGACGGCGCGGAAGGAGACCGAGGCCGCCTTCGGGGTCTCGGACATCTTTCTCGAAAAATACCTCGAAAGGCCCCATCACATAGAGTTCCAGATCCTCGCCGACAGCCACGGCAACGTAGTGCACCTCGGCGAGCGCGACTGCTCCATACAGAGGCGCCATCAGAAGCTCGTCGAAATAACCCCGTCGCTCCTCCTCGACGACAAGCTCCGGAGCGCGATGGGCAAGGCGGCGGTAAAGGCCGCAATGGCGGCAGGCTACACCGGGGCCGGAACGGCCGAGTTCCTCGTCGACAAGGACCTGAACTTCTACTTCCTCGAGATGAACACCAGGATACAGGTGGAGCACCCCATCACCGAGGAGGTCACGGGGATAGACCTTGTGAAAAAACAGATTGAGATAGCCGCCGGCAAGCCCCTCGGCTTCACCCAGGGGGACGTCCAGATACACGGCTACGCCATGGAGTGCCGCATCTGCGCCGAGGACCCTCAGAACAACTTCAGGCCGAGCTTCGGGCGCGTCACCTCCTATTACTCCCCCGGCGGGATAGGCGTGAGGATCGACGGGGCCATATACAAGGACTTCATCGTGCCGAGCTGCTACGATTCCCTCATAGTAAAGCTCATAGTCACCGGCTCCACATGGGAGGAGACCGTCGTGCGCATGCACCGCTCCCTCGGGGAGTTCGTCATAAGGGGCATAAAGACGACCATACCCTTCCACAAGAAGATAATGAAGGACCCGGACTTCAGGGCGGGAGGGTTCGACACCGGGTACGTAGACCGAAAGCCCGAGCTCATGGAGTACACGGAGCACGGCGAACCAACCGACATCGTGGCGGCCATATCCGCCGCCATCGCGGCCCACCACGGCTTCTGAGCCGTGCCCCCGGGCTTGGACCCGGCCCGGCCGCGATACCTACAGGGAGGCAAGCTTTTATGCCTGATAACGTGAACAGCGAAAAGAAGACCAGGATAACCGACACCATCCTGAGGGACGCGCACCAGAGCCTGCTCGCCACGCGCATGAGGACCGAGGACATGATCGAGGCCGCGGAGATGCTCGACCGCGTGGGCTACTGGTCCCTCGAGGTCTGGGGCGGGGCCACCTTCGACGCCTGCCTCAGATACCTGAAGGAGGACCCCTGGGAGAGGCTCAGAACGCTCCGCAAGGCGCTGCCGAACACGAAGCTCCAGATGCTCCTGCGCGGCCAGAACCTCGTGGGGTACCGCCACTACTCAGACGACGTGGTCAGGAAGTTCGTGGAGAGGGCGGCCAAGAACGGCATAGACGTATTCCGCATCTTCGACGCCCTCAACGACGTCCGCAACCTCGAGGTGCCCATACGCGCCGTCAAGGAGACGCGGGCCCACGTGGAGGGCGCGATATGCTACACCACGAGCCCGGTCCACACCAACGAGGTCTTCGTCGAGATGGCCATGAAGCTCGAGGACCTCGGCTCGGACACGATATGCGTGAAGGACATGGCCGGGCTCCTGACCCCCGTCACCACCTATGACCTGGTGGCCATGCTCAAGGAGAGGGTGCGGGTCCCCATACACATACACTCCCACGACTCCACCGGCCTCGCCGCCATGAGCTACCTGAAGGCCATAGAGGCCGGCGCCGAGATAGTCGACACCGCGATATCGTCGCTCGCCTCGGGCACTTCCCAGCCGCCTACGGAGAGCATGGTGGCCGCGCTCAGCGGGACCCCCTACGACACCGGCCTCGACCTGAAGCTCCTAGCCGAGATAGCCGACTACTTCAGGGACGTGAGGAAGAAGTACGGGAGGTTCGAGAGCGAGCACACGGGCATCAACACCAGGATACTGGTGGCCCAGATACCCGGGGGCATGATAAGCAACCTCGCCCACCAGCTCAAGGACCAGGGCGCGATCGACAAGATGGACGCGGTCTTCGAGGAGATTCCGAGGGTCCGCAAGGAGATGGGCTACCCGCCGCTCGTGACGCCTTCGAGCCAGGTCGTGGGCACCCAGGCCACCTTGAACGTCCTCATGGGCGAGAGGTACAAGGTGATAACCAGCGAGACGAGAAGCTACTTCAAGGGCCTCTACGGACGACCCCCGGGGCCTGTGGACGAGACCGCCATGGCCAAGGCCATCGGTGACGAAAAGCCGATAACCTGCCGTCCGGCTGACCTGCTCGAACCGGAGCTAGACCGCCTCATCCAAGAGATCGACGGAAAGGCGAAGTCCATCGAGGACATCCTCCTCTACGCGCTATTTCCCATCGTGGCCCTGGAGTATTTCGAGCAGAGGGAATCGGGCAAGCTCGAGCCCGAGCCCCTCGAGGAGCCGAAGGAGCCCACCGAGGTCGCTCCGGCCGCCCCCCACCTCGCCCCGAGCGAGTTCAACGTAACGGTCCACGGCGAGAACTACCACGTCAAGG
>JBHHVK010000117.1:0-6442 GCA_046754205.1 Thermodesulfobacteriota bacterium | reverse complement strand
TTGGCGGCGATGCTCTTGATGTAGGCCACGGCGTCGTTCGTGACCTTCTTCTTCATGGTATCGTCCATCTTGTCGCCGCCGGCCCCCATGGCCACGGGGCTGGCCGAGCCGATGTTCGTCCCCGGGGCCATGGCCGCCACGTTGGCCGCGTAGGTCATGAAGACCCCGGCCGAGGCGGCGCGCGAGCCCGCCGGCGCCACGTAGACGACGACCGGCACGTCGGATGCGAAGACCCTCTTTATGATGGACCTCATGGAGAGGTCGAGCCCCCCCGGGGTGTCGAGCTGGAGGACGACGGCCTCGGCCCCCTCCTCCTCGGCGGCGTCGATCGTCCCGCCTATGAACTCGGCCATGACGGGGTTTACTATGCCCGTAACCTCGACGTAGAAGACCTGGGCGGCCGGGGGCACGGTCGGTGCCGGCCGGGCCGCCTCTTCCCCGGACGCCTCGTCTGCCGTATCGACCGGTGCGGCCTTGCCGGCGGCAGCCTCAGGCGCCTCCCCGTCCTTGCCCCCCTCGCCGGCCACGCCCTGGCGAGCGGCGAAGGCAAAGACCAGAAGGAGGACGATGGCGAGGCGTGGGGCAAGGCCCCTCAATATGCGCGTCATCTCGGCCATATGCAGATAATTCTATCAAGGTTTTGCGGGTTTGCAACGCCCTGGGCGGCCGAGGGCCGGGACGGGCCTATTCGGGGGGCCTGAGCGCAAGGCGCTTCATGACCTTTTTAAGGTCCTCCCAGGCCTCGCGCTTCAGGGCCTCCCTCTTGAGGAGCGTGGCGGGCTCATGGGTAGGCATGACCGGTATCCCGCCGTAAGAGTGGAAACGCCCGCGCAGGGCCGTAAGACCGCGGCTTCCCAGCACTGCCTCGGCGGCCGCCTCGCCGAGGGTCACGATAACAGAGGGCCCTACGGCGGATATCTCGCGGGCCAGGACATCCCTGGACCGCCCCGGGGCCGGTCCCGCCCCCACTGCGCCCCCTGCCCCACCGACCGGGGGGGTCTTTACGGCGTAGGTGATGTAGACCTCGTCCCGTGCAAGCCCCATGGGCGCCATCATCCTGGCAAGAAGCTCCCCCTCCGGCCCGTCCTCGGAAAAGGGTCTGCCGGCCGCGGCGGAGGCATGGTCGGGTACGGAGCCGATGAACATGACGCGCGCCCCGGTCCTGCCCTCTCCGGGCACCGCCCCGCCCCCCCCCGCACCGGGGCCGCGGGGGGGGCGGGGCACGGGGATGTGGCTGATCCCGGAGCCGCGGAGGAGCTCCAGGGCAGTCAGAACGGACTCGATCTCTACCGAGAGGTCTCTTGGTCCACCGTCCATCGCTTTGTCCTTTACAAGGTAATCCCTTTTAAGATACCATATTCTGGACTGATATGATATACATCGCCATCCCGAGCATCGTACTTTTCTTCCTCCTCATCCCTGCGCCGGCCTTCGCCTGGGGACCGGCCACGCACCTTGAGATAGGGGAGAAGCTTCTGGCCAACGCCGCGCTTCTCGCGCCTGCGGTGAAGTTTTTCCTCGACAGGTTCCCCTCCGATTTTCTCTACGGCAACATAAGCGCCGACATCGTCGTGGGAAAGAACCTCGTCGAGGAGCTGAAGCACTGCCACAACTGGAAGATGGGCTTCAGGCTCCTGAAAAAGGCCAAAAACGACCCCCAGAGGGCCTTCGCCTACGGGTACCTCTCCCACCTGGCGGCCGACACCATAGCCCACAACCACTTCATCCCCGAGATGATGATGCGCTCCTTCAGGACCAGGATGCACAGGCACATCTACTGGGAGCTCCGTTTCGACGCCATGGCCGACAAACGCATGTGGAAGCTCCCCAAGGACATAGCGAGGGGCGTGGACCCGGGGGACGACCTGCTGCTCGACGCCTTGATAGAGGCCTCGCCGCTCTCCTTCAAGACGAACAAGACCATCTTTTCGAGCATGCTGAACCTCCAGCACGTGGAGAAGTGGCACAGGCTGCTCGACAGGCTCTCCTCCGCCTCGAAGTGGGAGCTCCACCGCGAAGACAAGGACAGGTTCTTCAGCCTCGCCTACGAGGCCTCCCGTGATGTGCTGACGAAAAGCCACGACGCCAGGTGCGTGAAAAAAGACCCCACGGGGCGGCACAACCTCAACTCGGCCAAGTTCATGCGCAAAAAGCTCAAACGCATCAGGAGGACAGGCCGTGACTGGGAGACAGCCCTTGACAACGCCCTGAGCCTCGTAAGGATAGACCCCTGAGGCGGCGGGCCTGACCGCCCGCCCCGCCCCCCTCCCCCGGCCCCCTCGGCCCACTCCCGTTCACCCCATTCAAGCCGCAGACCCGGCCGCCGGAGCCCCTGACGCCGCGGTCCGGGCCCGACCCCCCGGGCAGAGCGCCCCTGTGTCTTCAGCTTTCACCTGACCTATGAATGGGCCTGCCCCGGAGGCGGCGGCTTAAGGGGGAAAAGGGGGGCGGATGGTCGGAGCGGACTTATGGAGGGAAAGGGCCGGCCCGGAGGCCGCGCTTACCGCCGGAGCCTTACCACCCGGTCGAGCACCCGGTGGGCTATCTCGTCCTTGCTGAGCTCGGGCAGCGCCTCGACCGCGCCGTCGCGGTCTATCATGGTGACCTCGTTGGAGAGGCTGTCGAGGGCCCCCGGGGTGTTCGCCACCACGAGGTCGAGGTTCTTCTCCATGAGCTTTGCCCTGGCGTTCTCCTCCATCTTCTCGGTTTCGAGGGCGAAGCCCACCAGGACCTGGTCCCTCTTCGTCCCGCCGAGGGCCTTGAGGATGTCCCTGGTTCTGGTCATTTCGATGGAGATGGGTCCCGGGGTCTTCTTGACCTTTGCCGGCGAGCTCTTGACCGGCCTGTAGTCGGCCACGGCCGCGGCCATGATGACCACCGTGGACTGTGGGAAGTAGCTTACGCAGGCCTGGTACATATCTTCGGCGGTGACGACGCGGGTGAAGGTCACCCCCCTGGGCGGGGTCAGGGCGCTGGGACCGCTTACGAGCACCACCTCGGCGCCCCTCTTGCGGGCGGCGCGGGCCAGCTCAAAGCCCATCCTCCCCGAGGAGTAGTTGGAGACGAACCTCACCGGGTCTATGGCCTCCCGCGTGGGGCCGGCGGTGACGAGGACCTTCTCGCCGGCGAGGTCCTTGACCCGGAGGGCCGTATCCGCGGCCTCGAGTATGTCCTCGACCGGGGCGAGGCGGCCCTCGCCGGTCGTCCCGCAGGCAAGCTCCCCCTCGTCGGGGCCGACGAAGGGGTAGCCGAGGCCGCGGAGCCTGGCGACGTTATCCCGTACTATGGGATTTTCCCACATGCGGGTGTTCATGGAGGGGGCAACGAGCACCGGGGCGGTCGCGGCCATTACGATGGTGGTGAGCAGGTCGTCGGCTACGCCCGAGGCCACCTTGCCGATGAAGTTCGCCGTGGCAGGGGCGACGACCACGAGGTCGGCGCTGCCGGCGAGGTCGATGTGCCGGACGGTGCCGGGGGCCGCCTCCGCGAAGAGGTCCGTCGAGACGGGGTTCCGGGCAAGGGTCGCCAGGCTCAGGGGGGTTATGAACTCACCGGCCCCCCGGGTCATCACGGGCCATACAGAGGCCCCGGCCCTTACGAAGAGCCTGGTAAGCTCCAGGGCCTTGTAGGCCGATATCGCCCCCGAGACCCCGAGTATGATCTTTTTGTCCTTGAGAGACATGAGGCCCGCGCTCAGAGCTCCATTCCGGCGATAAAGGGGTTCAGTTCGCGCTCCTCGCCTATGGTCGAGGGGGCGCCGTGGCCGGGGTAGAGCTTCACGTCGTCCCCGAGAGGGAGTATCTTCTTCAGGATGCTGTCCCTGAGTTTTTCGAAGGAGCCGCCCTCCATGTCCGTCCTCCCCACGGAGCCGGCGAAGAGGGTGTCGCCGGAGAACAGGACTCCCTCACTCCTCTCGTAGAGGCAGACGCCCCCCTCGGTGTGCCCGGGGGTATGTATGACCTCGAGGAGAAGGGCCCCGGCCGTGAGCCTTCCGCCGTCCTCTATCGCCGTGTCTGCGGCCTTCTGCGGCGGCATGGAGATGCCGAAGGTCAGCGCGTGCTCATGGGCGTCGAGGAGGAGCCTCTCATCGGCGGGATGGAGGGCCAGGGGCGCGCCGAAGGCCTCCCTGACCTCGGTGTCGCCTCCCACGTGGTCGAAGTGGCCGTGGGTGTTTACGATGTGCCTCACCTTGAGCCCCTCGGCGGCCGCGGCGGCCTTTATCCGGTAGACGTCGCCGCCCGGGTCTATGACGAAGGCCTCCTTCGTGGACTCGTCCCAGTAGAGATAACAGTTGACCTCGAGAGGCCCTACCACAAGAGTTCTTATCACCTTCCGCGTTCTCCCTTTGTTCCGGCGGCCGCCGTGGGGCCACTCGTCGTTATGCCCGCTGCCACTGGCGTATCTTCTCGGAATACTCGGTCAAGAGCTTTCTGGCCCCCTCCTCCGTGGCCGCCTCGGCCACCACGTGGAAGTAGGGCCGGTCCTGGCTCGGATAGGCGGCTATCCAGTCCCCTCCGAAGTCTATCTTGATGCCGTCAATGAGCACGGTGTCGAGCCCGGCCGACTCCTCGGCGAGTTTCCTCATGATCCTCCCCTTCGTCTCGAAGGGGCAGCTCACGCGGTCGCTCGCCATTATGCTCGGCGGCACCTCGCGGATGAGCCTGTGGAGCTTCGTGTCGGTTACGGAGAGCATCTCGAGGATCTTCGCTATGGCGAACATGCCGTCGAAGTTGGGCTGGAAGCCGGGAAAGATGAACCCGCCCGAGGGCTCTCCCACGAAGACGATGTCCTCCTCGCAGGCGGCCTCCATGAGGCCCCTCGGCGTGGTCTTGGTCCTCCTGACGGTGAAGCCGTAGGTCCGGGCCATCTGGTCCACCGCGCTCGATGCGGTCACAGGCACGACTATGGATCCCGTCTGGCCGGTGGCCTGGCCGAACTTGAGCGCCAGGAGGGTTATGATGTTGAGCGCGGTGTTCCCGTCGAGGACCTCCCCGGAGCCGTCCACCACGAAGACCTTCTCGCCACCGGCGTCGAGCAGGAGCCCCGCGTCGGCCTCCACCGACCTGACTATGGAGGAGAGCTGGTCGAGGGCCTTGGTGAACTCCTCGGTAGTCCTGGTTATCTTGGTGCCGTCTATGTTGGCGTTCAGGGCCACCACCTCGCAGTTGAGCTTGCCGAGGATGGGCGGGAATATGCGAGAGGAACTCCCGTAGGAGTAGTCCAGGACTATCTTGAAGCCGGCCCGGTTTATGGCCTCCGCGTCTATATTCGACATGAACCCGCTCTGGTAGTACTCGAAGGCGTGTATGGGGAAGATAACCTCCCCGGTGTCCTCCATGGGGACCCGCGGGAAGTCCTCCTGAAAGAAGAGCTTTTCGATGGTCTTCTCGTAACCGGGGTGGAGGTCGAGCCCCCTGTTGTCGAATATCTTGAGGTCGAGGACCTGCGGGTCGAAGGGCGACCTCCTGGTGTGGATGCCCGCCATCTCGCTGCCCCCCTTGGCGAGGAACCGGCAGACCGGCAGAGGGGTTACGCCGTAGTCGTGGACGTTCACGCCCGTTGAGAGGATGCCCGTCATCACCGCCCTGTTTATCATCCTCGAGGTCTTGTGGGCGTCCCTCGACGTGGATACCAAGGCGCCCTTCTTGAGCGAGGCCCCGAAGGCGGCCCCAAGCTTGGCCGCGAACTCCGGGGTGAGCTCTATGTTGGCGAGCCCCGTAACGCCGTAGGTGGAGAATATGTTCTTGCTCCATCGCTGGCCCCAGATAAGGGAGCTCGCCAGCGTGGCGTCGTCCTCCACCTCCTTGTGGGGCCAGACCTTGACGTTGGCCTTGACGTTGGAGTGGCGGCCTATCCTGCAGTGGTCCGAGACTATGGCGCCCTCGGCGAGGTGAGCGCCCTCGCCTATCTCCGTCCGCCTGCCCACCACGTTCTCCTGGAGCCGCGCCCCTCCGCCCACGGTGACGCTGTCCCAGAGGATGGAGTCTATTATGTCGGCCCCTTCATCTATGACGCAGTCCGGGCCTATGATGGAGTTGGATATCCTTACGTCCGGGCCGACCTTGCAGTTATCGCCTATAATGACCGCCCCCTCGAGCTTGCCCGTGAAGTCTATCCTCGACCCCTCTCCGACCCAGATGTCCCTGCCTTTAACCTTCTCCCCGGACTTCTCCACGTGGACCTTGCCCGAGAGCGCGTCCATGTTCGCCTGGCGGTACTCCTCGAGGCTCCCCACGTCCTTCCAGTAACCCTCGGCTATGTAGCCGTAGATGGGTTTGTTGTTCTCAAGGAGCAGGGGGAAGAGCTCCTTGCTGAAGTCGAAGTCCCTGTCCTCGGGGAGGAACTCGAGCACCTCCTTTTCGAGGATGTAGATCCCCGTGTTTATGGTGTCGCTGAAGACCTCGCCCCAGCTCGGCTTTTCGAGGAACTTCGTTATCCTGCC
>JBHHVK010000116.1:0-6586 GCA_046754205.1 Thermodesulfobacteriota bacterium | reverse complement strand
GAAAAATTGCCCCAGAAACGAACCTGAATATCACGCCCCGGAGCGTAACGAAAAACAGCCTCCGGGCCACCAACTCGGCCCCGCTTGCCCCCGGGCGGGACTCAATCGACGGCGAAGCCGAGCTTGCCCGTATCGGCCGGTCCAGCCCCCTCGGGCTTGGCCTTGTCGCCGCCCTTGCCCTTGCCGGATGCAGGCTTCTTCGCGCCGGCCGGGGCCTCGGCGGCCGCAGCGGCCGGGGCCTCGGCGGCGGCCTCGTGGGCGGCCTTGCCGGCGACTATCTCCTCGAGCTCGGCAGCGTCAATGGACTCGCGCTCGAGGAGAGCATTGGCCAGGGCGTGAAGCGTATCTATGTTCTCGGAGAGGATATTTCTCGCCCTCTCGTAGTTCTCCGTCACGATGGACTTTATCTCCTCGTCAATCTCGATGGCGGTCTCCTCGCTGAAGTCCCGTCTCTGGGCCATCTCCTTGCCGAGGAATATGTGCTCCTCCTTCTTTCCAAAGGTGAGCGGGCCGAGCTTCTCGCTCATGCCCCACTCGCAGACCATCTTGCGGGCGATCTCGGTGGCGCGCTCGATGTCGTTTCCGGCCCCGGTGGTCTTGTGGCCGAGGACGAGCTCCTCGGCGGCTCTGCCGCCCATGAGCACGGATATGTTACCGAGCAGATACTCCTTGTTGTACGTATGCCGCTCGTCTATGGGGAGCTGCTGCGTGAGCCCGAGCGCCATGCCCCTCGGGATTATGGAGACCTTGTGTATGGGGTCGGTGCCCGGGGTGAGCTTGGCCACCAGTGTGTGGCCCGCCTCGTGGTAGGCGGTGTTGCGCTTCTCGTCCTCGCTTATGATCATGGACCTTCTCTCGGTGCCCATCAGCAGCTTGTCCTTGGCGTCGTCGAACTCGGTCATGGATATGTTCTCGCTGCCGCGGCGCGCCGCGAGGAGCGCCGCCTCGTTTACGAGGTTGGAGAGGTCTGCCCCGGAGAACCCCGGCGTGCCGCGCGCTATGACCTCGAGGTCCACGTCATCGTCCACGGGGCTCCTCGAGGTGTGGACCCCGAGGATCTCCTCCCTGCCCTTCACGTCGGGTTTGGGCACGACCACGTTACGGTCGAACCTTCCGGGCCTCAGAAGGGCCGGGTCGAGCACGTCCGGCCTGTTAGTGGCGGCTATGATTATGACCCCCTCGTTGCTCTCGAAGCCGTCCATCTCGACGAGGAGCTGGTTAAGCGTCTGCTCCCTCTCGTCGTGGCCGCCGCCGAGGCCGGCGCCCCTGTGGCGTCCCACGGCGTCTATCTCGTCTATGAAGATTATGCAGGGCGCGCTCTTTTTGCCCTGTATGAAGAGGTCGCGCACGCGGGAGGCCCCAACGCCTACGAACATCTCGACGAAGTCGCTCCCGGAGATGGAGAAGAAAGGCACGCCCGCCTCACCGGCTATGGCCCTGGCAAGGAGCGTCTTGCCCGTGCCGGGGGCGCCCACGAGGAGCACGCCCTTGGGTATGCGGCCCCCGAGCCTGGTGAACTTCTTGGGGTCCTTGAGGAAGTCGATAATCTCCCTGACCTCCTCCTTGGCCTCCTCTATGCCGGCCACGTCCTTGAACGTGACCCGGTTCTGGCTCTCGGCCAGGAGCTTGGCCCTGGACTTGCCGAAGCTCATGGCCTTGCCGCCCCCGCCCTGCATCTGGCGCATGAAGAATATCCAGACGCCTATCAGGAGCAGCATGGGGAACCAGGAGACGAAGATCGTGCCCCACGAGGGGGTGTCTACGACCGGCTCGGCGGAGATCCTCACGCCGGCGGTCCTGAGGCGCCCCACCAGCTCCGGGTCTCTCGGCGCGTAGGTGGCGAACTCCTTGCCGTCGGTGAACTTTCCCTTTATTTCGTTGCCCTGGATGGTGACCTCGGCCACCTCGCTGTTCTCGACGGCCGACATGAAGTCGCTGAATACGACCTTGTCCTCACCGGACTTCTTGTAGCTTATGAGATTGAACATCAGAACGACGGTGGCTATGATGATGAGCCACATCGCGATGTTCTTATAAAGCTGATTCATTACCCATCCTTTCTAAGGTTAGCCCGCCGGGGCGCGCCCGCGCCAAAGGGGCCAAGGGCCCTGGCCGGCCCCACCCTTCCCTCCGGCCGGTCTTCGGCCCGGAGGTTAAGTGGTTGAAAAGACCTCAAAAATATTCTGTCATATAAATATCCTTTTTACAATAAAAATATTGTGATGTGATGACCCGCATCGAGCCGTACCGGGATGATAAATATCAGCTTTTTTCACCGATTTCGCTCCTCGCCCCCTGCTCGCCGCTGGCCCACGGGAAGGGGTCCATCTTCAGCCTGAAGGCAGCCCTGGCCAGGGTGGCGCTGAAGAGGAAGATAGAGGCGGTGAAAAATATGTAGAGCAAGAGTATCATCATCGTGCCTATGGATACGTAAAACCTGTTGTACGTCGGCACATAGGAGATATACACGGCGAAGAACTGCTTGGACAACTCCCATAGGGTGGTGAATACCAGGGAACCGTAGAAGGCGTAGTCGAAGTTGAGGTTCGGCCCCGAGAGCAGCCGGTAGACGGCGGCGACGGCCATGGTCATGAGGGAGAAGGGCAGGACGTAAGTAACGACGAGGCCCTGCAGGTAGACGGAGATGTTGAAGCCCAGGACCACAACCTCGACGCTGGTAAGTATCCTGGCCAGGGCCGTGATACTTATCGACGCGAAGGCCGCGAAGACCGGTATAAGCAATATAACGGCATGTATCACCTTTTTCTTGAAGAAACCGTGCTTCCTCTCTATCTCGAAGACGTCCTTAAGGGCCTCGCTCGCGGCGTTCAGGACGAACTCGGCGGTGAGGATGACGAGGACGATGCTGAGCCACCCGAAGGTCTTCCAGCCGGTGGCGAGCCCCTTCAAGTCGCTTATTATCCTCGGCCCCATGTAGGGGAGCCCGCGCCGGGCCATGTCGATGACCTCGTCGAGGAGCCCCTCGCGAGTGCCCATGAGGTAGCCCAGGAGCACGGTGGTGAGGAAGAGGATGGGTATGAGGGAGAAGAAGGCGTAAAAGGAGATGGCGGCCGCCTTGTCAAAGCACCCGTTGTCGTGGAAGTTCTTGAAGGCTTCCCGCAGTATGATGAAGTATTTCCCGATCCGTATCAATGCCTCTTCCTGAAGTTGACCCGGAGCGGCACCTTTGCCAGGCCCAGGGTCCCGCGCATCTGGTTTACCAAGTACCTCCTGTATGACTCGTCAACGGCCTGGGGGTAGTTGGTAAAGACGGTGAAGGTCGGCGGGGCCGTGCCGGTCTGGGTGATGTAGTAGAACTTGACGGCGTGGCCCCTGTAGGCGGGTGGTCTGTGGCGGCAGGTGACCTCGGCGAGGACGTTGTTCAGCTCCGATGTCCGCACCATGGTCCTGCTCATCCCGTAGACCTCGTCCACGGCGTCCATGAGCCTTTCGACCCTCTGGCCGGTAAGCGCCGAGATGAAGACCACCGGGGCGTAGGAGACGAAGGGCATCCTCTCGCCTATGACCCCGGTTATCATATCGGTGGTTCGGGTGTCCTTCTTGACTATGTCCCACTTGTTCACCGCTATGACGGAGCACTTCTTCCTGTCCTCCACCAGGCCCGCTATCTTTTCGTCCTGGGTCCTGAGCCCCTCGGCGCCGTCCACCACGAGCACGGCCACATCGCACCTGTCTATGGTCCTTATGGCCTCCATGACGCAATAGGTCTCGACCTGCATGCTCACCCGGGACTTCTTCCTTATGCCCGCGGTGTCGATGAAGAGGTAGTCACGGCCGCGCATGGAGGCCGGGGTGTCCACCACGTCCCTGGTGGTGCCTGCCACGCTGCTCACGATAGCCCGCTCCCGGCCGATGAGCCTGTTCAGGATCGAGGACTTGCCGGCGTTGGGGCGGCCCAGTATGGCCACCTTGATCCTCTCCAGGTCCTCCTCGGCCGCCTCCCCGGGCTCGGGAAGGAGCGCCATGACCCCGTCCATGAGGTCGTTTATCCCCAGGCCGTGCTCGGCGGAGATAGCGACGATGGGGTCGGCCCCGAGCTCGTAGAAGTCCGCCACCGAGGCCTCGATGCTCGGGGAGTCGACCTTGTTCACCGCGTGGACCACGGGTTTTCCCGACGCGCGCAACAGGGCCGAGATGTCCCGGTCCTCGGGCGTAAGCCCGGCCCTCCCGTCCATGACGAAGACGATGCAGTCGGCGTCCTCCATGGCCACGGTGGCCTGCTCCCTCACCCTGGTCATGATGTAGTCCGAGGCGCCGGGCTCGAACCCTCCCGTGTCCACCACGGTGAAGGTGCGGCCGCACTCGGTGACCGTTGCGAAGTTCAGGTCGCGTGTGACGCCCGGCTCATCGGCCACTATCGCCTTGCGGCGGCCGACGAGGCGGTTGAAGAGCGTCGATTTGCCCACGTTGGGGCGGCCGACTATGGCTACTATCTGTCTCATCGGTGCTCGCTCGCGGCCGGTTCGCCTTCTCGGTCCTCTCCACCGCGGCGGCCCTGCACCGTCCGCCTCCCGCGGGGCCTCTGGAGTGTTATCAAAGGAAAGGGCGGAGCTTTTCCGCCTTTATTATTTCAAAAAACGCCGCGACCCGGGACCCGGGCGCGGCGGCGCTCCGGGCGCAGGGCAGGCAGGGTCCATGGCCCGGCCCGCCCCGGCGCGAGAGCGGCTGAATCGTCACTAACCGCGATGAAGGGCTACCTGCCGGCGCGCCCTCTCCTGTAGGCTTCCCAATAGGGTATCCCCTCTTCGTCCCTCAGAAGAAGCTCCGAGTCGTCCCTGGCCATGTGCGACGCTATTATGGCGGGCCCACCCTCGTAGGTGACGCGCGAGCCGGTCACCTCGACCGTCTCCCCTTCGGCGAGCTCGAAGTCCTGGTTGGTGATGAACCACCTCGGGCCGATGTGCACGGAGAGTTCTTCCGTACCGGTATCGATGGTCATCCGCACCCCCGAGTAGCTCCCCCCTGGCGGGGTGAAGACCCCTATGGAGGTGACCTTCCCGGTCACGGTCTCAAGGGTCGCCAGGTCGAACATCCTGCCGTAGACGGACCCCGGCCCCCAGCCGTCCGGGGCGCGCCGCTTCATGAGCCTCTCCCCGGCCGCGGCCCCGGAGACGAGGAGGATGGAGAGAACAAAAGCCAAAGTGGCCGCCAGGCCCTGTCTTTTCATCATCATAATCCGAAGTCCTCCTTTTTTTACCCCGCCATGAAAGCATGAGCGATTATATACCGACCCGGGTGGATAATAAAACCAAAAAAACCTCCGCCGGCCCGCTCAATAGCCGAACTCCTTGAGCGCGCCGGGGCTCCTGGTCCAGTCCTTCTGCACCCTTACGAAGAGCTTCAGGAAGACCTTCACCCCGAGCAGGGACTCTATCTCGCTGCGGGCCTCGGTGCCTATTCTCTTGAGCATCCGGCCCCCGCGGCCTATGACCATCCCCTTCTGAGAGTCCCTCTCCACGTTTATGGCCGCCGAGATGGATATGAGCCCCTCGCCCTCCTTGAACTCCTCGATCACCACGGCCACGGAGTAGGGTATCTCCTGGCGGGTGGCGAGAAAGACCTTCTCGCGTATTATCTCGGCGACGATGACCCTCTCGGGCTCGTCGGTTATCATGTCCTCGGGAAAGTACCGGGGGCCCTCTGGCAGAAGCCCGGCGAGCTCGCCCGTGAGCACGTCGAGCCCGTCACCAGTAAGCGCCGAGATGGGCACGACCGAGGCGAAACCGTGGAGCTTCGAATACTCCTCGATGAGCGGCAGGAGCCGGGCCTTGGCCACCTTGTCTATCTTGTTAACGGCAAGGACCACCGGGGCCTTGAGCCCCTTGAGGCCCTCCATGATGAAGCGGTCGTCCTCGGAGACCGGGCGGTCGGCCTCGACCATGTAGAGGATCACGTCCACGTCGGAGAGCGTGGAGAGCGCCTCGCGCACCATGAACTCATTGAGAAGCCCCCTGGCCCTGTGTATCCCCGGGGTGTCGACGAAGACCATCTGGCAGCCGGGCGCGTTCAGCACCCCGCGGATGGTCTTCCTCGTCGTCTGTGGCTTGGGCGTGACGATGGATATCTTCTCGCCGAGGAGGGCGTTCAGGAGCGTGGACTTTCCGGCGTTGGGCCTGCCTATGATGGAGATGAAGCCGGACCTGAAGGTCTCTTTTTCTTCCGGTGAAACCACCTTTACCTCGCTTCCGGCCCGCAAAGGGGAAAAGGGTGGGGCGGGGGGCCGGGGGGGGGCGGGCTCAGCCCACGTTGTTGTACTCCCTCACCCTGAAGGCGACCCCGATTTCGTCCTCCGCCACCCGCCTGCATGCCTCCACGTCGAGCCCGGGCACGGCGACCACCGTGGCCACCACCTTGGTTATGTGCTTCTTGGCCTCGCGGAGGAAGAAGAGTATCGCCGGATAGGCGCGCTCTCCGAAGGGGGTATCGATGAGCCTCAAATACGTCTCGGAGTCCGGGGCGTTGAGGCTTACGGATATTTCGTCCACGAACTTGAGCTCTCCAAGGACGTTGCGGCCGTGCACCAGGTTGGCGAGCCCGTCCGTGTCCACGCGTATCCTGCAGCCCC
>JBHHVK010000115.1:0-6650 GCA_046754205.1 Thermodesulfobacteriota bacterium | reverse complement strand
GGCTCGACTACATGTGCGCCATGAGCAACAACCTGGCCTACGTCCAGGCCGTCGAAACGCTCCTGGACATCGAGATAACCGACAGGGCGAAGTTCATAAGGACCATGGCCGCCGAGCTTTCGAGGATAGCCGGCCACCTTCTCGCCATAGGCGCCTGGGCCCTCGACCTCGGGGCCATGACGATACTGCTCTACGCCATGCGCGAGCGGGAGATAGTCCTCGACATCTTCGAGCAGCTCTGCGGGTCGAGGATGACGCTGACCTACATGCGCATCGGGGGGGTGAGGTACGACTTCACCGAAAAGTGCAAGGAGCTTACCGAGGAGTTCCTGAAGCTCCTCGGCCCCAGGCTCGACGAGTACGACAGGCTCCTTACGGGTAACCGCGTCTGGATAAAGAGGAACAGGGACGTAGGCGTGCTGACCGCCGACCAGGCCCTCGACCTCGGTCTCTCGGGCCCGGCAATGAGGGCGAGCGGCATCAAGTGGGACATCCGCAAGGACGAGCCCTATCTGCTCTACGACAGCTTCGACTTCGAGGTGCCGACCGGCACCAACGGCGACTGCCTCGACAGGTACTACTGCCGCATGGGCGAGATAAGGCAGTCGGCGAAGATAATCAGCCAGGCCCTCGACCTCATCCCCGACGGGCCCATAAACGTGGATATCGCCAGCGTGGTCCCGCCGCCGAAACCGGACGTCTACCGCAACATGGAGAACCTCATACACCACTTCAAGTACGTCTCCCAGGGGTTCAAGGTCCCCGCCGGAGAGGTGTATTCGTCCATAGAGGCGCCCAAGGGCGAGCTCGGGGTCTACATAGCCAGCGACGGCAGCGAAAAGCCCCACAGGCTCAAGCTGAGGGTGCCGAGCTTCATGAACCTCCAGACCATCAACGCCATGAGCCAGGGCATGTACCTGGCCGACGTCATAGCCATCGTATCGTCCCTCGACCCCGTCTTCGGCGAGTGCGACAAGTAGGCGCCGGTCCACAGCGGGCGCGCGATAGGGCATAAGAGAGACCGGCCCCCCTATAAAAGGATGCCGGCCTGAGGTGGAAAAAGGGATGCTTTCGGAAGAGGCGAAGAAGAAGATAACCAGGTCCATCGAGAAGTACCCCACCAAGAAGTCCGCCGTGATGGACGCCCTGAGGATAGTCCAGGCGGAGAAGAGGGAGCTCGTGGAGGAGGACATGGTCGAGATAGCGGCCATGCTCGAGATAGAGCCCGTCGTGGTCAACGCCTCGGCCGCCTTCTACTCCATGTACAGGGTCGAAAAACCCACGGGCAAGTACCACATACAGGTATGCAGGAACCTGCCCTGCTCGCTCCTCGGGGCCGAGCACATCATAGACCATATCGCCGGGAGGCTCGGGATAAAGACCGGCGAGACGACGGGGGACAAGGTCTTCACGCTCTCCACGGTCGAGTGCCTCGGCTCCTGCGGCACGGCGCCCATGATGCAGATAAACGACGACTACTACGAGGACCTGACCACGGAAAGGGTCGACCGGATACTCGAAGACCTAAGGAAAGAGGCGTAGCCCGGACCAGATGGAAAATATACTCCTTAAGAACATAGCCAACCCCGAGGCCTACAGGCTCGACAGCTACATCGCCGGCGGCGGCTACAAGGCCCTCGAGAAGGCCTTTACCATCAAGCCCGACAACCTCATCCAGATGGTGAAGGACTCGGGGCTCAGGGGGCGGGGCGGAGCGGGTTTCTCCACCGGGCTCAAGTGGAGCTTCATCCCCAAGGACCCGACGCTGCAGAAGTACCTCTGCTGCAACGCCGACGAGGGTGAGCCCGGCACATTCAAGGACAGGGGCATCATAGACAACGACCCCCACCTGCTCTTAGAGGGGATGATAATTTCGTGCTACGCCTTCGGGGCCTCCGTGGCCTACATCTACATAAGGGGGGAGTTCGAGTTCGGCGCCAAGAGGCTCGAGGCGGCCATAGACGAGGCATACGGCAAGGGGCTGCTCGGCCCCGACATCCTCGGCTCGGGCTTCTCGCTCGACATGTACGTCCACCGGGGCTACGGCGCCTACATCTGCGGCGAGGAGACGGCGCTCATCGAGTCCATCGAGGGGCTCCGAGGACAGCCGAGGAAGAAACCCCCCTTCCCGGCCCTTGCCGGACTTTACGGGAAGCCCACGGTCATAAACAACGTGGAGACGCTCTCTCTCATACCGGCGATAGTCGAAAGGGGCCCCCAGTGGTTCAAGTCCATCGGCCCCGAGAAGAGCCCGGGGCCCAAGATATACGGCGTAAGCGGCCACGTCAACAAGCCCGGCCTCTATGAGCTGCCCATGGGCACCACCGCCAGGGAGATTATCTACGAGCGCTGCGGGGGCATAAGGGACGGCAGAAAGCTCAAGGCCTTCATCCCCGGGGGCGTGACCGCACCGATGCTCACCGAGGCCGACCTCGACACCCCCATGGACTTCGACTCGCTCGCAGCCAAGGGGAGCATGCTCGGTTCCGGGGCCGTGGTGGTCATGGACGAGACGACCTGCATGGTCAAGACATCTTATATAATCAACAGGTTCTTCAGCCACGAGTCATGCGGAAAATGCACCCCCTGCAGGGAGGGGACCTCGTGGCTCACCAGGGTCCTTAAGAGGATAGAGTCCGGCGAGGGGAGGCCCGACGACCTCGGGCTCCTCGACAGCCTCTGCAATAATATATTCGGGCGCACCTTCTGCCCACTCGGCGACGGTGCGGTCATGGCGCTCCGGGGGTCGCTCAAGCACTTCAGGGATGAGTTCGCCTATCATATCGACCACAAGAGGTGCATGGTATAACCGGGGCCGAAGGGGCAAGCGGGCGGGGGCGGGGACGTAAGGGGGCTTTGAGGGCATTAAGGGGCGTTGGGGGGGCATAAGGGGCCTTTGGGGGCGCAGGCGGGCGGGGGTAACAGAGGTTTTGCGGGACCGGGCGGGGCTTTGATCAATAAGTAACGCGCCCGGGAGCAAGGCAAAAACGCTTACGGAAAGACTTCGCATGGCTACAGTCATTATAAACGGCAAAGAGATGACCGTCAGCGACGGCACTCTCATACTCGACGCGGCGAGGGATGCCGGCTTCGACATCCCCACCTTTTGCTATCAGGCGGACCTCGCCGGGCTAGGCTCCTGCAGGATGTGCCTCGTCGAGATAGAGGGGCAGAGAAAACTCCAGCCCTCGTGCGTCACCCCCGTCATAGACGGCATGAACATCATGACCGCGAGCCCCACAGTGCAGGACGCGCGCTCCAGCATGCTCGAGTTCCTGCTCTCCAACCACGCCCTCGACTGCCCGGTCTGCGACAAGGGCGGGGAGTGCGAGCTCCAGGACATGGTATTCACCTACGGGCCGCGCCGGGGGCGTCACGCCGAGAAGAAGAAACGCTTTCACGACCGCGACTACCGGCTCTCTCCGGTCATAGTAAAGAACTCCAACCGCTGCGTTCAGTGCCAGAAGTGCGTGCGGGTCTGCTCCGAGGTCGTGGGCGCGAGCGTGCTCGGGTCCATCGGCAGGGGTGAGGACCAGGAGGAGACGAGCTTTCTCAAGACCACGCTCGACTGCGACCATTGCGGCAACTGCATAGAGGTCTGTCCCGTGGGCTGCTTCATGCGCGCCCCCTACAGGTACACGTCGCGGCCCTGGGACCTCAAGGGCGCGGACTCCATATGCCCCTACTGCGCCACCGGCTGCAGGCTGGTGGTGGAGGAGAGGGACGGGGTGGTCGTAAGGAACAGGGCGCAGCTCGGGGTCGGGCTCAACAGCGAAACGCTCTGCGCCCGCGGCCGCTTCGGCTACGACTTCGTCACGAACGCGGAGAGGATATCGACCCCCCTTGTAAGGAAGGAGAGGGGGCTCGTCGTGGCCTCCTGGGAGGAGGCCCTGGACGCCATAAAGGAGAACCTGAGGGCGGGCATGGGCCCGAGGGCCGGTGGAGTGGCCTCGCCACGGCTCACGAACGAGGAGCTCTACCTCTTCGGCCGCTTCATGAGGGACCTCGTAGGCACCCCTAACGTCGATTCCTCCTCGCGCTGGGACCCGGACCTGGCGGCGGACTTCATCGCCGCAACGGAGATGACCGACGGCGGGGTCTCCGTCTTCGACGCCATGGAATCCGACATGGTCTTCGTCGTCGGGTCCCACATCTCCGATGAGAACCCCATAACGGACTATATAATAAGGCGCATCTCGGCCACGAGGTTCATGGACGTGGTAATAGCCTCGCCCCGGGCCATGAAGCTCGATAGCTCCGCCACCGCCACGGTGAGGCACAGGGCGGCCTCCGAGGGCGAGCTGCTCTCGGCCCTCGCCCTCGCCGTTAGGGACCTGGTCGGAGACGCCCTCGCCGGACACGCCGGCCTCGGCTCTCTCGGGCGCACGCTCGAGGAGCTCGCGGCCGCCGCCGGAACCACTGCGGCAGGGCTGGGGGATATCGCCGCGAGGCTGAGGGCGGCCGGGACGGTGACCGTAATGGCCGGCACCGAGTTCCTCAGGCGCCCCGGCGGCACCGCCGGCCTCGACCTCCTGAAAGACGTATTGAGGTCCGCCGGCAAGCGGGTGGCCATGATGCCGCTCCTCGACAGGTGCAACCAGAGGGGCGCCTGGGAGATGGGCGCGCACCCGGCCATGAGGGCCGGGTACAGGGCCGCCGCCTCCCGCGGGCTCGGCACCGCCGGGATGCTCGAGGCGGCCTCGGAGGGAAAGCTCGACATGCTCTACCTTGCAGGGGTGGACCCGGTGAGCATCTCCCCGGGGCAGGACTTCGTCACCGAGGCCCTCAAGAAGGTCGGCTTCCTCGTGGTCCAGGACATGTTCCTCACCGAGACCGCCAAGCTCGCCCATGTGGTGCTCCCTTCGGTCGGGGCCTCGGAGAAGAGCGGGACCTTCACCAACCAGGAGGGGAGGGTCCAGGAGATAACGGCCCTCCTGCAGCCTCCGGGCAAGGCGAGGACCGACCTCGATATAATCCGTTCCATCGGCAGGCTCTTCGACGGCTCCTTCGGCGGCTCCGCCAGGGAGGTCTTCGAGGAGATAAGGCTCCAGACCCCCATGTACAGGGAGGTGAGCCTCAAGTTCAACAACATCAAGAACAAGGACAACCGGCTCGACGTAAAGGAGGCCCTCGTCGCCGCATCGGGCGAGAAGATTGAGCCCGCCGGCCGCCTGACGGCGGGCGGTGCGCCCGACCCGGCCAGGCCCTTCGTCCTCGTCACGGGAAACACGCTCTTCGGCTCCGGGACCCTGTCCGGGAGGTCCGAGGTTATCCAGAGCGTCAGCAAGGGTCCGGCCGTGGAGATAAGCGCCGAAGACGCCGAGGCCATGGGGCTCAGCGACGGCCAGCAGGTGAAGGTAACGGGCGAGCGCTCCGAAGTCAGGCTCACGCTCAGGACGGCCCGCGGGTCAGCCAGGGGCGTGGCCTTTATCGCCGAGAACTACGCCGATGTCCCGGTAAACAGGTTCTTCGCCCCCGGCGAGGGCTCGGCGCGGGTGAGCATAACGGAGGCTTAAACCAGCGGTCCCGCCGCGCGGCGGGACCGCCCGGCCGAGGCGCTTCGGGGCCCGGCCGGAACGATTCAAACGGGCGAGTACCAAAGCCCTGGAGGTAGGATTATGGTGGACACGAACTTGCTCAGATCGATACCGTTCTTCGCCGAACTCACCGACGACGAGCTTTCGGTCGTTGCCGGCATAACCGCGAAGAAACACTTCTCCACGGGCGAGGCGGTCTTCAACGACGCCGAGGAGGGGCACTCGCTGTACATAATCAGGAAAGGCGAGGTAAAGGTCTGCAAGCGCGCGCCCGACGGCGAGCTCTTCACGCTCACTATCCTCAAGGACGGAGAGATCTTCGGAGAGATGAGCTTTCTCGACGAGAGGCCGCACTCGGCCACGATGGTGGCCGTCTCCGACGTGGAGACCTACGTAATCCAGAAGCCCGACTTCGACGGCATAGTCAACGACCACCCGCAGGTCATCTACAAGATACTCAAGAACATAGTCTTCACGATACACGCCATCGTAAGGGGCATGAACTCGCGGTACATCGAGATGGTCAACTACATGTGGGGCAGAAAGCGCGGCACCTGAGCCCGCCCCCTCGACGGAATGTGTTACGGCGTTTGTGAATCCCAGGACCACCGGATAGAGGACAAATGACCTTTGACCCCGCCATATTAATCGAAGTCGCCATACTGATCGTCAAGGTCTTCGTGGTGCTCAATATACTCTTCTTGCTCCCCCTGCCGCTCACGTGGCTCGAGAGGAAGGTGGCCGGACACATACAGGTGCGTCTCGGCCCCTGGAGGGTGGGTCCCCACGGTGTCCTGCAGCCCTTCGCCGATATGATAAAGCTCCTGATGAAGGAGGACATCGTCCCGGACAAGGCGGACAAGTTCCTCTTCAAGATCGCGCCCATAATATCCATGGTCCCGGCCATGGCCGTCTTCGTGGCCATACCCGTGGGCGGCACCTTCACCATACCCGTCATCGACAGGGAGTTCAGCCTGTTCATCTCCGACATGAACATAGGCATGCTCTACGTGCTCGCCATAGCGGGGCTCGGCATCTTCGGCATGATCTTCGGCGGATGGGCCTCCAACTCCAAGTACGCCCTCTTGGGCGGGCTCAGGGCGAGCGCGCAGA
>JBHHVK010000114.1:0-6755 GCA_046754205.1 Thermodesulfobacteriota bacterium | reverse complement strand
TCGCCATCAGACAAACGCCCCGCCGTCAAAGTTATTGGTGAAGGTGTAGACTTCGCTGAAACTGCCGCCGTCGATATCGCCCTGGTTATCCCACCTGAGCCCTGTTGCCTGCGTGCTGTCGGCCACAAGCACCTGTCCGGTGGCCCCCACCCCGAGCCGGGCGTCGGCGGTGGTATAGGTATAGAGGTCGCCCTTTGTAGTGAGCGGCGATGAGCCGGACGTGCTGTATACCGCGCGGGTGAGCATCTACTTACTCCTTCTATGCGTCGCCGCCATCTGGCGCGGCACGAAAGGGTTGGCGGGAGGGTTCTACAAGGCGCCTTTGATGACCTTCTCAACGTGTCTCAGCACAAGGCCCTTGAGCCTTTCCACATCCTCGACGGAGAGTCCGAAGAACGCCCTCCTGACCCTCGGACTTCCTCCGCCCTCCATGTCGTGGTATCCAGCCCTTGTCTCGGCCTTACCGTTTCTGAAGAATACCCTTCCGAGCCCCCTCGCCTCGTCGACCTCTGTGGCGATGTTGTCGAGCATCTTCCCCGAGAACCTGAGGTCGACCCTCGATGTGCCGAGACCCCTTTTCTTCCTCGCCCTGGCGTGCCCCTTCGAATAGGGCCTGAAGGGCCTTCCCTTGACATCCCTGCCTTCGGAGGTGCGCTTGAGGACCATCTCCTTCGCCTCACCGGAAAGCTCTTCGAGGAGCCTGCGGTCCACGAGGCCCCTTCCGACCCTATCGAGCCTGGTGGCAAGCTCCGTCAGCCCTTCTATCTCGACATCGATACTCATAGGGGCTCCGGCCGGGCTGTCTACCCCCGGCCCTTTCTCGCCGTCTTCTCGGCGACCCTCATGGCCTTGCCTTCCATCTCCTTGACCTCTTTGCCGCTCGGAAGCCTCCCCGAAGCCTTGAGGTGATGCTTGTACATGCGGGCTATGAGCCTCTCGACGGCCTCGCGCTCACTCACGTCCTTTCTCCTCTTTCCCCTTTAACGGCGATCGCCTCTTCCTCCGCCCCGCCGTAGCGGCCGGCCCGGACCTCCTGGTCCTGGTCCTGATCTCTCCGTAGCCCTTTCCCCTGAACCGGGCCGCCTCGGCCTCGCTGGTGGCGGCTATCGATATCGGTGTCCCGTCGGCCATGAATGTGCCGTTGTAAAACCACTTTTTCACTCTCTCCCTCGCTCTCTCCGATCCCCAGCACCGGCAGCGGACCGGCGACCCGCCGGCTTGAACTCCTCCGGTATCTCCTCGGGCGGGCCCAGAAACCGCCCCCCGGGAAAACTCACCCCTGCGCGCCTGAGACCCTGGTGGGACCTCAGTGCGTCTTCCATGCGCCTCAAAAGCCCGTCATCCACCGGCCCGACAGGCACCCAGCCGTCACGCCAGTATCTCAGCGCCGCCTCCTTGAGCTCCGTGACCCTTGCCGTCTGGATCGTTCTGGTCCCGTCCTCGAGCACGTTGAACTGGCGGTTCCACATCCACAGCTCATCGATGCGCTCGCCCTGCCAGCTTATGCCCCCGTACTCGTTCATGGCGAGCGGTATGTACCCCTTTTTGACCAAAGCACCTGCCCTGTTTCTCATGATGGCCGTCTCTTTGAGTGGCGGGGGGGGGGGGGGGCGCCCCCCCCCCCCGCGCCTCTGGTTTATCCTGGCGACGCCTACTCGTGGTCCGTGATTATCTTCACCCCGCCCCCGGCCGCCGTGTTGACGCAGCCGTGGCCGTAGATAGCGGTGACGACGACCTCGGTGGCCCTGAGGGAGGCGTCCCTCTGGAACTCGGTCTTTGCCGCCGTCTTGAGGACATAGGCGAGCCCGGACTGGTTGCCCATGGGCATCATGACCCCCTGCCTGTCCGCGTTTACGTTCACGGAGGCGCAGTTGGTGGACTGGAAGATGTCCACGCCATAGAGGCTGGCGAGAGCCCCTATGTCCGCCGCCGGCGCGGAAGGACCACCCCAGACGGCCCCGCTGGAGGCCGAAAGGGCCACCCTCAGGTCGTGGACCTGTATGGGGTGGAGGACCGCCGCGTAGGGACCCTTGGCGTTGCCGTTCTCCAGCGTGTATATCGCCTGGAGGAAATCGGCCTCTGTCATGTCGATCCCGGTGGTGCCCACGGAGCTCGTGAGGCTTGCGACGGCGCCAAGCAGGTCCGAGTCGATCTTGTTGGCGAGCGCCTTGCCAAGCTCGGCGGCATAGGGCTCGAGGCCGCCGACCACGGAGCTCCCGAGGAGCATGTCCGTTACGGTTATCATGATTCCCGCCTCGTCGGCAGTCACCTGGGTGGACGTGGTGTTGACCGCGGTGTTGCTCATGTCCGTGGCCTCGGTGAGGTCACTCGCCTGGAGCAGCGGCCATTTGGGGAAGTCCACGGTAAGGGTGCTCTCGGCGCTTACGTCTGCCACCCTTACCAGAGGCGGGAGCACCGCCTCGGCGTATGCAGCGTCTATCACGAGACGCGAGACTATCTCAGCCGCTATCAGCTCACCGGCTGAGCCTGCTGCGGTCGTTACTTCGTTTGCCATGGGTTTGTCGCCTCCTTGATAGGCCGGCCCCTAACGGGCCGGCAGGCATCAGGCCCCGCCAGCGAGCCTGACCTTTGTTTCATCCCTCTTCTGGTACCTCTGCCTCTTCGCCTCGAGGAAGGGGTTTCTCACGTCCTTGAACCTGTAGGTCTGGCCTGCGGCCCCCTGCACGTTCACACCCTCCCTGAGTATCCTGTCCAGGTCCTCCCGCGGCATGGTCCTCCATGCGGCCGGGTCTGCGAGGTTGTGCCTGACGGAGGAAGTCCCGCCGTAGCGCGCGCCCGACGACCCGGCGCCCGCCGGACCGGTGGGCCTCAGGTGATGAGGCCTCTCACCGAGCCAATGGCCTATGAACTCATCGAGGCCCATGGGATGCCCGGAGTTGTCGATCCAGGTGGAGCCCGACCTGCCCACTACGGTTGCGTTGCCGTCGTCGTCGAGCTTTATCCTGTCCTTGAGAAGCTCGGCCACCTCTCCTGCGTCAACGACGTTGTGTTTGGAGATGACGCGCAGCAGGGTGGACATCTTCTTCTCTTCCCTGAGTCCGTCCACCTCGCTCTTGAGCTTCTTGAACTCCTCCCCGGAACCCGAGGCCCTCTGAGCCTTGGCATAGGCCTTCCTGTAGGCCTCGTCGATGAGCTGCTGCACCTTGGCCTGCTGCTCCGGATCGAAGGCCACCTTCGATGATTCCGGGCCTGCTACGTTTTCATGGCCGTCGCCGACGTTCGCCGTTTTGAGTTCGTCAACCTGCTGCATGAGCTGCCTCCTTGGGTTTTATCCCCCTGCCTCCTGGTCGGAGTCCCTCAAAGACTTCGGCTACTCCTGACACGGCCGGGGTCCAGGGGTAGGACCACGGCCCGGATTTATGCGAATCACTCCACGCCTATCTCCCCGTTTATCCTCTCCCTCGTCTCCATGTCGAGCTTGGGGAGCACGGCCGATACTATCTTCTTCTGTACCTCACGGTCGAAGGTGGGAGAGCCCGCCACGGCGCCCCTCGCCTTCAGCGCCAGGTCGAGGTCTCTTTCGAGGTCCTTTACCGAGAAGTCGTCGGGGTAGTCTATCTTCCCGTCGAAGGTCTTGCCCTGCCAGAGGGCCCATAGCTCCACGACGCGGGTCTCCGCCTGCTCGAGGTTGTCGGCCTTCTCGCTGAGCGCGGCATAGAGCTGCTGGTGCTCGAGCTCGAGGGCGACCCCGCTCCTGGGCCTGGCGAAGTCCTCCGTGGCCTTCACGCCCCCCATCCTGGCTATCCTGAATATCTCGGCTATGTCCTGCTTGACCCACTCCCTTATCTCGGTAAGCGAGGAATGGGGCGGCTCCAGCCAGTGGGGCCTGGCGTTGGGTTCGGCCGGGTCGAACTGGATGATGCTCCTCGGGCCCACGTCCCTCGTCTCAACGCCTTCGCCCCTCTCGTAGGGGACGGCGAGCATGGGGAAGGCCGTGTTCTCTATAATCTCCTTGGCGTCCGAGCAGAGATAGTAGATGTTCTTGTTTATGTCCGCTATGTCGGCGATGTCGGATATCCCCACCATCTTCATGCCGGACTGCTTGTTGAAGAGATTGACGATCGGGACCGTGTCGAGACCGTGGACGCCGGCGTCGAGGAGCCTTGCCCCCCTGCCGCCGTCCTCCACGCCCCAGAGCTCCCAGTCCTCTTCCGTCCATATGCGGTAGGTGTCCCGCCCTTCCCTGATCTTCACCATATCGAGCACGCTGCCACCCGAGGGGCGCCTTGCGTAGGACCAGTCGAGGAGGTTCTCCGGGGTGACGATGGTGACGTAGGGGCGGATGTCGAGGGCCTCGGCCTCGGCCATGGTGACCGTCTCGTAGCCGGGCTTGTCCACGACGAGCGATACCCTGCCGTATATGCCGGCGAGCCTCGCCGCCTCCCTCATGCAATGCGTGAGGGCGTTGCCCTCCATGTCCGCGTCCCCCAGGAAGGCCCTGAGGAGCGGGTCGCCGGTGAGCGTGCCGTAGTCCCTTGACGCCCCCTTCCGGAAGAGGTGGGAGACGAAGATGTCCACTATCGGGCCGCAGTAGTTGTAGTAGTAGCTCGTCTGGCGGCGGCGATTGTAGTTGGCGGTGGACTCGAACGGGTGCTGAAGCAGATAGTTCCCCTGGCGGTAGTGCCTGCCGCCGAAGTATGAACGGATGTGGAAAAGCCACTCGTCTATGTAGTTGTCGTAATCCTGATGTGTGGCCTCAAGCTCTTCCGCGGTCACCGTGTACCCCCCGTATCTTCTTTCAGGTTTTTGCAGGTTATTTATAGAACCTCTTTGTGGGGTTGGGCCTGTGAATCCTGAGAGGAAACTCGTACTCGATAAAGTACCCGAGGGCGTCGGTGGCGTGCGTAAGCTCCGCCCTGGACTTGTCCATGTCGGAAGCGTCCTGCTTCCACTCCACCTTCTCGAAGTCGGCCCTCAGGCAAGAGCACCTCGGGTGGTGGGTCAGCCTCACCTCGGCCCTCGTGTTCCTGAGCATGGCGTTTACGGCGTTCACACGGTCCCTCACCTGCGGGTTCGCCCTCTTTACCCTCTGGCAGGTCAGCCCCAGCTCCACGAGGAGCGCGTAGTCGCTCTTGCCGGTGGTCGACCGGGAACTCCCGGCGGCGTCTCCGTAGATTATTATCCCCGGCCTGTGGCGGCCGTAGCGCGCAAGGAGCGCCTGACCCATCTCAACGGTGTTGGTGTTCCTGAGGACTATCTCGTCCACCACCCGCACCGCCCTTCCGTCCGCCTGTAATATTACCCATACGCAGGGGTCGACGTTGAAGTCGCAGCAGGTCACCAGCGGCAGCGCGGGGTCGACCCTTATGGACTCGTCCTCGTGCGTCTCCCTCGAGTAGGCGTAATAGACCCTGCCAGCCGACCCCTCGAAGCTCGCCTCGTACTCCTGCCTGAACGTCTTGGGGTCGAGCTGTCTTCTCGCCGCCTCGACCTCTCCGGAGGGCAGTATGTCAGCCGAAGGCCACCAGTAGTACCCCCAGTCCGGGTCGACACCGGACCTCGCGTAGTCGGCTATGTCCTTGAAGTGGTTGAGCCCTTCGGGGACCCCTATGAACCAGCACCAACCGGCGCGATCGCTCAAGGCGGGCCTTACGTTCTCGGTCCAGGCCCGGTGCCTCATGTTGCCGTACTCGTCGAGGATGCCTCCGTCCCAGGGGGTGCCCTCGATCCTCTGGGGCCTGTCGAGGCCCACGACCCAGAGCTCGGCGGAAGACCTCGTCACCAGGCAGAAGTCCGACTCGTATACCCGCTTTATCCACCATCTCGGAACAAGCGCCTTGAGGTCGTTCCAGAAGACCCTCTTCGCCTGGTCCCTGGTGGGCGCGGCCGCGAAGTACCTCGCCTCGGGCCACGCCTTCACCTCGGCCAGCGATATCACGAGCCTTCTTTTGGCGAGCTCGGTCTTTCCGCTCCTCCTGCCGGCGGCCACCACGGCGAACCGCTTATTCTCCCTCCATAGCCTTGCCTGTTCCCGGTGGAACCGTAACGCGTGCCATCTGCTCGGCAACCTTGCGCGCATCCTCTGCAAACCCGTCTTCGGCGAGATCATCCGTTTCCCTCTGCATGCTGGTGATGACCTCTCGCGCCATCTTCGCTACCTTCAACTCCTCGAGCCCCTTCTTGGCGTCGCTCTCTTCGAGGCCCTTGATAAGCCTCTCCTTCACGCCGCGCCATACATCGGCCGACAACCTCTCCGGGCACCGCCTGTCGCACCCCTCTGGTCCGCCCTTGCCTGACCCCTTGCCCTTCAAGGTCCAACCTTCCTTCCGGGCCCGCCTTTTTATGCTACTGACATCGCAATTGTACTTCCCGGCAAGCTCCTTGGGGGACTCGCCCTTTTCCTCGTAGTCCTTCTTTACTCCCTTCCAGCAGATCGCCACTTCATTACCCTCGAAAGCCACGCCGTCCGTATTTTCCTCAGAGCCTCTCTTGCACGCGGCCCCGGGGCATCAGATCCTGTCCAGCCCGTCATGGTCCACACACTCCCTCAAGGGGTAGAGGCTCAGGAAGACGCCCTTGCAGACCGGACACATTTCCGGCTCTCTCAACAACACCCTCGTTCTGCCGCGCTGCCACCCGCCACCGCCCCAGTCACCGAGGCTCGTTAGGTCAACTGACCTGTAGTCTGTTCTCATGTCCGACACCTCCAGGGGATGTTTACGCCCTATGGTGTCAACTTTCTTTACTCGATAGGCAACCTGCCCGTTTTTATGGAAGAAAATCGAGAGATTTAT
>JBHHVK010000113.1:0-6884 GCA_046754205.1 Thermodesulfobacteriota bacterium | reverse complement strand
CTTGTCGAGCGTCTGCTGGTAGGCCTTGTGGTAGAGGGCCTCCGCGTCCCCTGCCGGCGGGGCCTTTTTAGCCGCGGTCAGCGCCGTTTCGACGGCGCCTATCCTGGTCTCGAGCGCTGCGAGTCTCGCATCAAGGGCCGAAACGGCCTCTTTCGTGCCCTCCCCGGCCGCCCCGGCGGCCTCGGCCGCTTCGGCGGCCCTGCCCTCGAGGGCCTTGAAGCCGGCCATGGCGTCCCGGAGGGCGCCCTCGATTCCAGTTATCCTCTCCGAGAGCTCATCGACCCCGGCGGAGAGCGCCTTGAGGTCCTCCCTGGTCTGGACGGTCTTGTGGTCTACCTCCTCGAGGCTCCCCTGGACGAAGGAGAACTCGCGCCTCAGGTCCATTACCTGGCTTGTGGCCTCGGCCACCGAAAACTTGAGGTCCTCGGCCTCGGGCCCTCCCCCCGCGGCCTCGAGGGAGCTCACCCTCTGCTTGAGCGCCGCGTTATCCTTCAGGAGGGTCTCCACGTTGTTCTCGAGCCGTGCCTGTTCGGCCGTGACGATGGGAAAGCCCGGTCCGCAGCCTGCCGGCGCCACGGCGAGGGCCAGAAGGCCCATAATGTACAGGTATCTCTTCATCATGCCCTTGGGTTTGCCCGGCCGTGCCGGGGGGCTTCCATGGTTGACCGTCCGGAGACGGCCTCTGGGGCGCTTCCGCACCCTGGCATGGACGCGCGCGAGGGGCCCCGCCTCCGGGGAGGCCGGGGCGAGAGCCCCCCAGGGGCCTACCGTGCCAGCCTGAACTCCGCCCTGCGGTTCTTGGCCCAGGCCGCCTCGTTGTGGCCCCCGTCAACGGGTTTTTCCTCGCCGTAGCTTATGGTGGAGAACCTGCGCGGGCTTATGCCGAGGCTTACGAGGAAGTCCTTTACGCTCTTGGCCCTCTTTTGCCCGAGGGCGAGGTTGTACTCGGTCTCGCCCCTCTCGTCGGCGTGGCCCTCTATGAGGACCCTGACGTCCCTGTTGCTCCTGAGCCACCTGGAGTTGCTCTTGAGGAGCTCCGCGTCCTCCGCCTTTATGTTGTACTTGTCGAAGTCGAAGTGGACGGTGTAGAGCTTCCTTACCTCCGCGGCGAGCCTGGCGAGCTCGGCGTCGGCCTTGAGGGCCGCCTCATCTACGGCCTCCAACGGCGCTTCCCTGACCGCCGGTTCCGCGGGCGGAGCGGCCTTGGCGGCTACGGTCTCTTCGGGGACGACCTCTCCGGCCATCTCTCCGGTCTTCTTGGTGGTGGCGCACCCGGCGGCCACGGTAAGGCTGAGCACGAGGACCGGCAGAAGCCTGAGGACGAAGCTTTTCATCATCGATACCTCCTTGTGATTTTCAAAAAGATTATGCCCGGGATATTCCTGATTGCAAGATGTATTTACCGGCGCTCCACCCGCGGCAAGGCTTGCCTGCCGCCCTGTCCATGCAGCTGCATCCACCCCCACTCCCCCTTACCCCCCTTACCCCCCTTACCCCCCGCCCCGTCTATTTCAGGAAGGGCGACCAGTCCGGGGTCTTCTCGCCGCCCACCCCTGTCGTGAGGGCCCTCTGGCCGGACCCGTCGGACTGCATGATGCGCAACGATGAGGCGCGGCGCCTCGTGGAGCTGAAGACGATGAACCTTCCGTCCGGGGACCATGCGGGGCTCCTGTTGCCCCCGGTGTATGTAAGCCGCCTCGTGTTCCTGCCCCGCCGGTCCGTTACGTAGATGTCGAAGGATTTTCCATTGCTCGATGCATAGGCGATGTACTTTCCGTCGGGTGACCAGGCCGGAGAGGCGTTGTATTTTCCGCTGTATGTGAGCCGGGTTACCTTACCGGTGGCCAAGTCTAACACAAAGATATGGGGATTTCCAGCCCTATCGGAGACGAAGGCGAGCTTTCCGCCGTCGGGCGACCAGGTCGGAGAGACGTCTATCCCCCAACTCCTGGTGAGGCGTTTATATCGCCCTGATTTGAGGTCCAGGAGGTAGAGCTGGGGGGAGTCGTCTATGCTCAGGGTAAGGGCCAGGGCGCTCCCGTCGGGAGAGGGCCTGGCCCCTATGTTTATCCCCCCGCGGGACGATACCGGCTCGTCCGCGCCGGTAAGGAGGTTGAGCCTGTACGTGGCGGGCTGCCCCCTCTTGTAGGAGGTGTAGTAGACGGACTTTCCATCCGGGGCCCAGCGCGGCGAGAGGTTTATGGAGCCGTTCCGGGTTATCTGTATGGCGCCCCTGCCGTCGTAGTCCGAGAGGTATATCTCCTTGTTCCCCGACCTGTCCGATACGAAGATGAGCCGGGTGGAGAATATACCGGGCCTGCCCGTCAGCTCCTCGTAGAGCTGGTCGGCGAAGTAGTGGGCGAGCCTCCTCGGGTTCTTGACCCGTCCTATGTACCGCTTCCCGAGGACCTGTGTCTCGCGTATGGAGTCGAAGAACCGGGCCTCCACCACGAGCCTGTCGCCGTCGGCCCGGAAGCCCGCCTTTATGACGGTGTCCGCCCCGATGACCCTCCATTCGGAGAAGTCCGTCTCCTCGATGGTGAGCCCGAAGTTCTCCCTGTCCTCGAGGAAGGCCTCGGGGGGTATGAGCTCGAAGAGCCCGGAGAAGAGGAGGTCCGAGGAGAGGGTGGAGTAGAGCTCATCGGCGACCTTCTTTATGAGTTCCACCCTGGCCGGGCTTTCCGGGTCCGCTCCCGTATATTTGAAACCCTGAATGGCCACGGGGAGTTTTTTCACCGCCGGGGCCTGCAGGTCTATGTATACCCTGGCGCCGCACTCCGGGGGCGCGATGGCGAGCGGGACGAGCGCGAGCACCAGGCAGGCGAGGCAGAATCTCGCGGCGCGCAGGAAGGGTACGGCGTCTTTCCGGTCTTTCAATATGCGGGTCTCTCCGGCTTCCTGTATTTCATGGCGAAAGGGGGCCGGGTCCTTTTACCACAACCCGCCGGCGGGGGTTGTGACATAGGTCCGGGCCGGTGAAATTATTTGCCGGCGCATCCGGGGCAGAACCTGAGGCCGGTGTCGAGGTACTCCCCGGCCATGCCTTCGGGCAGGGGCGGGAAGGGCGCGGCCTTCATGATGGCGCCCACGAGCGACTGGTCGAGGATCCGGTTGCCCGAGCTCTTTTCTATTTCCCTGTCGAGGAGCTCTCCCGAGCGGCCTATCTTTATGGCGATTATCACCTCGACGTCCTTTCCCCCGAGGTCCATGGGGTATATCCAGTTCTCCCAGACGCGGTCCCTTATGGCGCGGTAGTACTCGGGGTACTCGGCCTTGAGGTTCTCCATGGTGATGCGTCCCGAGGGCGCGGCCGCAGGGGCGGCCTCTTCGGCCACCTCGGGGGCGGGGGGGGCGGAGGGGGGCTCGCCCATGGCGGCGATGCTTTTTTTGAGCTCCTCGATGGACCGCTCGACGGCCTCGCTTTCCCGTGCTTGTTTCTCCTTCAGCTCCTCGATCCTCCTGGCCACGAGCTCTTCCGCCTCTTTCTTCTCCACCCGCTCCTTTATCCCCGCAAGCGCCCGCTCGAGGGATACGGTCTCTTTCCTGGCCGGGGCGGCCGGGGCGGCGGCGGGTGTCTTTTTGGCTTTCTTCACCGTCACCGTCTCTTTCGCCCGCTTTCGTGGCGTGACGGTCTTTTTGGTCCTGGTCTTTACGGCCTTCTTTACGGCCTTTTTGCGCGCGGCGGGTCTTTTCGCCGGCGCGCGGGGCTCGACGAGGGTTACGGTGTAGACCGGGGCGAAGAAGGTCCTCCTGACGCCGGGGGCGTGGATGAAGAGGCCGAAGGCGAAGAAGGCCAGGTGGGCCGCCAAGGAGCCCACGAGGACCTTGTAGAAGAAGTCCTGGTGCGGTGGGCGGCGGGGGCCGCCGAAGATGCCCTGCATCGCTTGCCTTCGGTTATCTCTTTTCCGGGGGCTCGGTTATCATGCCCACCTTCACTATGCCCGCCTTGCGTATCTCGGCCATGATGGAGATGACGTACCCGTAGGGGACGGATTCGTCGGCCTTGAGGAGCACCATCTCCCGTTCCTTGTTCTTTACGATGGCCGAGAGCTTTGTCCCGAGGTCGGTGAGCTTGAACCTGCGCTTGCCTATGTAGATGCGTTTTTTCCTGTCTATGGACACGACCAGCGGCTCTTCGGCGGAGCTTACGGCCGATGCCTCGACGTGGGGGAGGCTCACGTCTATCCCCTCCTGCATCATGGGCGTGGTGACCATGAAGATTACCAGGAGGACCAGCATGACGTCCACCAGCGGCGTGACGTTTATCTGGCTCAGCGGGGTCTTCTTAGGGTTGATATGAGAGCCCATGGCCTGGAAGCTACCTGGAAAGGTTTTTCTCGATAATGTTGATGAGGTCGGTGGAGAAGTTGTCCATGTCCGAGGTGATGCGCCCTATCCTGGCGAGTATGTAGTTGTAGCCCATGACGGCCGGTATGGCGGCGAAGAGCCCCATGGCCGTTGCTATGAGGGCCTCGGCTATGCCCGGGGCCACCACGGCGAGGTTGGCCGCGCCCTTGGCCCCTATGGACCTGAAGGAGTTCATTATCCCCCAGACGGTGCCGAAGAGCCCGATGAAGGGGGCGGTGTTCCCGGTGGTGGCGAGGAAGGTGACCGCGTATTCGAGCCTGGCGGTCTCCTTGGAGACGGCCTTCTTGAGTATCCTCTCGATCCTTTCTATCTCGGGGCCGTCGGCGGCCCGGGCGTCGTCCGACCCGGCGTCCGGGGGCTGTCTTCTGGAGCTCGACAGCTCCGAGTAGACGGAGTTGAAGAGCGCCGTAAGCGGGGTGTTGGGGAACTCCCCGGTCACGGAGTGTATCTCGGCGAACCTTCTCTTATCCCAGAACAGGTCGTAGAAAAGGCCCGTCTCCCGCTCTATCTTTCTCAGCAGCAGCACCTTGTAGACGATTATGGCCCAGGAGAAGACGCTGAAGATGAGGAGGATGAGGAGGACGAGTTTCACCATGGGGCCGGCACCGGAGACGAGCTCCCACAGGCGTCCGTGAGTATCCAATGCCGCGGCGTTCAAGTGTTGACCCCGTACCCCCTTTTAAAAAAGGGCCGAACCTGGCGTGTCCGGCCGCTTGATATTCCTTTTTCACCACCCATATTTTAAGTGACCCGAGAGCAGTGGTACCCTTGATTCACTATGATAAATGTACCACTCAATTTTTCTGCAATGGTACGGGGACCAATTATTTCCAACTGCGCTAATATTCAGCTCCCGGCCCCCCCACCCACTCCGGAAAATGTATCACTATTGGGAGATTGAAGTCAACTGCCCGGGAATAATTTATTTGATTTAAGGGGGCGTTTTTGAATAGAATAGGGGCCGGGGAAGAGGCCCCGGTCTTTTTGAAAACCACGGGTGTTGACGGACCCGGGCGGAGGCGGCTTGACAAAGATTCTCTGGATAGCGCTGGGCGGCGCCGCCGGCACGCTCATGAGGTACGGCCTCGGCGGGGTGGTCCAGAGGCTCACCGGCGGGTCCTTCCCCTGGGGGACCTTCGTGGTGAACATGGCGGGCACCTTTCTCTTCGGGCTGGTGTGGTCCGCCGCCGAAGAGAGGATGCTCATAGGCCCGGGAGCAAGGGCCGTGGTGCTGGTCGGTTTCATGGGCGCGTTCACCACCTTTTCGACCTTCATGTTCGAGAGCGGCGCCCTGGCGCGCGACTCGGAATGGGCCCTGGCCTTCGGCAACATGGCATTGCAGAACGGCGTGGGCATAGTCTGCCTTTTCCTCGGGCTCTTCGCCGGACGGGCCCTTTAGGGCGTCCTCAAAAGGGGGAGACTGGTTATGGCGGTATACAGGGAAGCGGAGCTCCTCAGGATATTCATCGGCGAGGGCGACCGTCACGACGGGAGACCCCTCTACGAGGTCCTCGTGGAAGAGGCGCGGAGCGAGGGCCTGGCCGGTGCCACGGTGCTGCGCGGCATCCTCGGCTTCGGCGCCCACAGCCTCATACACACCTCGAAGGTCCTGAGGCTCGCCGAGAACCTGCCCCTGGTGGTGGAGATAGTCGATACGACGGAGCGGGTGGATGCCTTCCTTACGCGCGTCGAGGGGTTCGTCACCGGGGGGCTCGTAACGCGCGAGCGGGTGAGGATCGCTCTGCCCGGCGGCAGCGAAGACTGAGGACGAACCGCGCGCCGAAGGGTAGGGCCGCTCTCCCACGGCCCCCCTCCGGGATATCTCAAAAAGGGCCTTGTCCGCGGGGCCCGCTCTTTCAGTTGCCCCATCTTCCGCTCTCAAATCCATCCATTTTCAAGAGCTTATAACTTTTATCCTGCCAGGGGGTTTTTCACTTGACAGCCACTACATGTTGTGGTTTATTAGATACCGACCTACAATATAGACGATTTCTTAGTTAAATCAAGGGGTTGATTCCTTTTCCGCGAATGTACATGGCGCAGCTTCCGCGTAATGTACACTGGCGGTCGGGCCGGAGGTCTTCTCCGCCGGGCGATCGCTTTATCCGCCGCCGCCCCTGCCGGGTGCCCGGACCGGTTATTTTCAGATTACACCGGTCCATCCATTACACCGGCCCGTCCGCGGATAAAGCGCCTTTCACGTTTCATCTGTTTAGTTAATCTTGAATCACTATACCGGTTAAGGGTCGGATTCTACCAAGGGGGGTAAAGCATGGCGCAGGATTTCTACAGCAACGTCTTCGGTTCCGCCGGGGCGGGCACGATGGAGCCCGAAAGAAAGGTCGGGATTGCCGAGCGCCCTCCTGATGAGAGCCATCCCGACGGCATCGAGATCAACGAGAACGGCAGGAAGGTCCTCGAAAAGCGTTACCTGAAGAAAGACGCCGAGGGCCGTCCCGTGGAGACCGTCGAGGAGATGTTCATGCGCGTGGCCTCCAACATCGCCGAGGCGGACC